>CAYUCD010000001.1:0-22594 GCA_964443265.1 uncultured Gammaproteobacteria bacterium
CTTGCTCGGAGCGCCATCTTAGCTCAGCTGGTAGAGCACCTCCATGGTAAGGAGAAGGCCACCAGTTCAATCCTGGTAAACGGCTCCAGCGAAGGTTTAACGAGCACCCCGCAAGCTTGCGGGGAGGTCACCAGTTCAATCCTGGTCAACGGCTCCAGCGAAGACCTCATCAGGTCTTAAATGGGCAGGTACCGAAGCGGTCAAACGGGGCAGACTGTAAATCTGCTGGCTCACGCCTTCCAAGGTTCGAATCCTTGCCTGCCCACCACAAAAAAAGACTCCTCCAAAAGGGAGTCTTTTTTTGTATTCCCCCTTTTCTTCTCTAAAACAAGCCAAATAAGCACCCCCTTACATCCTTGACAAAATCGCCTTTTTATGGCAATATACGCAGTCCGTAGTACCTTCAATCCGAACCCCCATTAGGAGGGAAGATCATGGCAAGAACTGCCCAGGTCCTGTTCATCCTCGCATTCCTCAACCCCTCTCCCGCCCTCGCCAAGGCCGAGGACGGCTCGAGCAACACCGATCGGAAGGCGTTTCTCGATGGGGACATCGAGAACGCCAAGAAGCACTTCTTGGCCGGCGCAACGGCCTACGAGGCAAAGCAGTACGAAATCGCCCTGAGCGAGTTCATCTCTGGACTCGAGCTGGTCGACAAGCCAGCCTTCGACGGGCTCGTAGACCGCGGCAAGTTCGATTACAACATCGGCCGCTGCTACGACCGCCTGGAGCAGTGGGACGGGGCCATCACGGCCTACAAGTCCTTCCTCCAGCGCGCCAAGTCCGACACGCCCAAAGGCGAACTCGACGTGGTACGCGAGCGGATCCAGGAAGTCGAGAAGCGATCGGCCGCCAAGAAGGCCCTGACGCGTCCACAAGACCCGCCCGGACCCGTTCCGATCCCCGCGCCCCCTCCTGCTCCGGCCACGGCTGATACGCCCAAGTCCGACCTTGGCGGGTACAAGCCTGCCATTGGCCTAGGCGTAGCATCTCTTGTGCTCCTGGGCGTCGGTGGAGGCCTCCTAGGCTCTGCCTTCAGCGACTTCGACGATCTGACGGCAGCAAGAGCCAAGTGTGGCTCCTGCGACCTTTCTGGGGACATCCAGACCATGCAGACCAAGCAGTACGCTGGTTACGTGGGTCTGGGCCTGGGAGGCGCTGCTGGGATCGTCGGAATTGGCATGGCCATCCGCGAAGCCCTGGAGCGTCGCACTCAGCCCACCCCCTCGGCCCCCAAGTCCGTGTGGGTCGCTCCGACGACCAACGGCTTTGCTCTGGGCGGTGCTTTCTAGCCCACCCGTTCCTTCATCTCTTCTAAACGGCCCCTCGCGTGTTTTACGCCTGGGGTCGTCTTTTTTATCAAAGGATTGACGATTTTTCCTTTTTATTCTATTCTTTCAGCACTTCGAGCTCCTTAGTGCCGACGTAGCTCAGCTGGTAGAGCAGCGGTTTTGTAAACCGCAGGTCGTCGGTTCAAACCCGACCGTCGGCTCCAGCTTCTTCTTACTTTATCTATTATGTCACAAGAAAACCTCACAAAACTCGCTTGTACGGTGTGCAAGAAAGTGAAATACAACACCACGAAAAACAAGAAGTTGAAAACGCGCTTAGAGTTGCGTAAGTTTTGCAACACCTGCCGTAAAACACAGCCCCACAAAGAAACCAAATAATCATCGATCGCCCTGTCATTCGACAGGGCGTTTGCTTTTATGTCACCCCTCCCTCGCGTCACACTCAAACCCGGAAAAGAGATCCCTGTTCTCGCAGGCCATCCCTGGATTTTTTCTGATGCCTTAAAACAAGACGTGGAGACAGAGGCAGGAGCACTCGTCCAAATCGAAACAGCAAATGGAACCGTGATCGGTATTGGAACCCATAACCACCACACATCTATTCGCGTTCGCATCCTTTCCAGAAACGCAGAAGAAAAAATAGACGCAGATTTTTTTGAGACACGTCTTCGCGCCCTGGATGCATGGAAGCAGGATCATCTTCCTAAACACACAACCGGTTATCGCGTGGTCCACGCAGAAGCAGATAATCTTCCGGGCTTGATCATGGATCGTTATAACGACACGATCGTGTTTCAATTACACACCGCAGGCATGGATCGTTTGCGCGAAGAAATCATCGAAGCGATCAATCATGTTTTCAAACCAAAAAATATCGTGGAACGATCAGATTTGGACGTGCGAAAAATCGAGGGGCTTACTGATCAACCCGTGACCACGCACAAAGGCGAAATCACAGACCCGATTGAATTTAAAGAAGACGGCATCACCTTTCTCGCAGATGTCTTGCACGGACAAAAAACAGGATTCTTTTTAGACCAACGCGATGCACGCATGGCAGTCGGCGAACTTGCCAAAGGAAAACGCGTGCTGAATCTTTTTAGCTATACCGGTGCTTTTTCCATTCACGCCGCAAAAAACAAAGCGGACTTTGTTGCCACCATCGACGCCTCTCATCCAGCCCTGGAAATTGCCCAAAAACAATTTGCGATCAACAAGCTAGAAACAGAAGACGAAACCAAAGCCCTCTTTTTAGAAGCAGACGTCCTCGAGCTCATCCAAGATAAAAATCTCCCTGGTGCACCGTACGATCTCATTATTTGCGATCCTCCAGCCTTTGCAAAATCCGTGCATCAACTCGATCGCGCGGTTAAAGCCTACACAGATCTAAACGCTGCTTGCCTGAGACAACTCTCCCCTGGCGGTATTCTCGTTACAAGCTCCTGTTCTGGCCGTTTAGACCCAGAAGCCTTCCGATCCCTTCTTCGCATCTCTGCAGGCCGTGCCAAGCGCGACGTGCGTGTTTTGCGCTGGATCACGCAACCAAGCGATCACGCAGAACGTCTCGCGTTTCCAGAAGGACGCTATCTCAAAACAGCCATCCTCGAAGTGACCGCTGTGTTGGAGTAAAACAAAAAATAAAAAGGCCCGTCTTCTTGACGAGCCTTTTTTTATATCCGCAAAAAATCCTACGATGCTTTTTTCGCTAACACCTCTTTAATACGTTGCACAATTTCATCTAGCGAATAATGCGCCTTGATAAAATATCCCTCTGCGCCCAATGCCATGCAATGTTTCACAGAATCCGAATCTGACTTAACCGTGGCAATAAACACCGGGATATGTTTCAAAGACGCATCCTCTTTCATTTCCGTGAGCACATCTTCTCCTAGCTTTTTCGGCAAAAGAAGATCCAACAAGACAAGATCAAAAGGCTCTTTTCGCATCTTCTGAATGGCTATTTCACCATCCATAGCCGTCTCCACCTCAAACCCCGCCTGTTCCAAAGCAATGTGAATAGCCTTGGACAAAATCGCATCGTCTTCCACAATAAGAATTTTACTCATAGATCTTCAATATAAACGCGTAAAAAGATTAAGACAAGGGCAAAGAAATATAGAACGTAGAACCCTTTCCCTCTTCAGATTCAAACCATGTTTTGCCATGATGCTGTTCAACAATGGTTTTAACAATAGGCAAACCTAAACCAGTTCCTTCCGCCTTTTTTGCAACATTATCCGCTCGAAAAAATCGATCATAAACATGATTCTGTTGCGCCTTCGGAATGCCATATCCCTCGTCTCTTACCCAAAACACAACACAATCTTTTTCTTTACGACAGCAAAACTCAACCGAACGACCCGGAGGTGAATACTTGATCGCATTATTCAATAAATTATTAAAAGCTTCGGCGATCTTTCCACGATCAATGAACAAAACAAAATCATCTTCACAACTTTGACAAACATGAAGAACAATCTGTTTTTGTTGCGCAAAGATTTTTTGCGCATCAAGCGCATCGTTAATCGCTGGACGAATCGACTGTGTCGTTAAAACCACTTTATATTTTTCCGACGTCTCTAAACGAGAAATAGACAACAAATCATCAACCAACAAAATAGCTCTTTCATCTACCTTAGCAATTTCTTGAACAGATTCTCTGACAGCTGGATCCAAATCCTTTTGCTTTAGGAGAAGTTCGGTCAACCACCTGATCCCAGCCAAAGGCGTATTAAGCTGATGAGAAACCAAAGAAATGAACTCTGATTTTAACTTATCCATTTCCTTAAACTTCGTAATATCGCGGACCATGGCCAATGAAGCCGGACGCCCCTCATAGTCAAATTCAGCTGCATTGATCTCAATAGGAATCATCCGGCCATCCTTACCAACAAGCTCGATCTCATAACGTGAAGGCACATCTTTTCCCTGCACTCTCGCCTGATGCATGGCTAAGGTCTTTTTCTTATACGTATCCGAAATAAAATCGATAAACGGTTTTCCATACGCCTCATCCTTTGAAAAACCGACCATATCAGCCATCTGTTGATTAAAAAACTTCACCAATCCATCTTGCAAAACCACAACACCGTCATGGCAATGCTCCACCACAGAAACATACTTTTCTTTAGAAAGACGCAATTCCTCCTCTAGTTGAATGCGCTCGGTAATATCTTCACCAGAGCTTAAAATGCCAATGATCTTGTTGTCAGAGTCTTTGATCACCGCATTATGCCAAGAGATCCATCGCTTTTCTCCGGTCTTGGTTATAACGTAATTATCATAATGTTCAACCAGCGTTTGTTCGCCTTTTATGCACTTCTGAAAAACCGTTCTTACCTGCTTTCGATCCTCCTTGGCAATGCACGTATCAATCCAATCTTTTCCTATAAGGTCTCCATTATGGTAACCCAAAATTTCATTGCCTCGTTTATTGATCAACGTAATTTTTCCATCCGGATCCAAATGCATAATCAAAACACCCGCAATACGAAGATACGATGCGAGCACATCTTTTTCTTGTAAAGTTTTTTCTTCCAAAACAACGCGATGAGTAGCATCATGAAAAACCACAAGAACGAGCGGCTTCCCTTCTTGATGGACTAACCGAGCCGTAGCCTCAATTGTGTGCGAAACCCCCTCCTTGTTTAGGACATGCGGAAAAGTGAAAAAAGACCTGCCGTGAGTTAACAAACTCTGCGTTGACGCAGGGAAAACTTTTCTCATGGCGTCTTCCGGGAAAAGATCTTGAGCGTTCTTTTTTAAGAGAGCCTCTTTTTTTAATCCTAACAACTCTCCCGCTGCTTCGTTTGCATCCAGAATCGTTCCATCAAGAAGCCCCAAGAACATAGGCTCTGGGCTAAAATCAAAAAACATCTTAAACAAATGGCACTGGCCAGCTTCGTGCTCAGATAGGCATTTTCCCAAACGTTGACAATGAGCGCACTCTCCCTTTTGAGCGCCTCGAGAAGGCATATACTTGGTATTATAAAACGTTAATCTTTTTTTACAAGTTCCGCCGGCGTCTTTAACACAACCTTACGAGGCAACGCCACAAAAAACGTGGAGCCTTCCCCTTCCTTTGATTCAAACCAAATCCTTCCCTGATGCCCTTCCATAATGGCTTTGGCAATATACAAGCCCAATCCCGTCCCATCCGTATGAGCGGTAAGGGCATTTTCTGCACGGAAGAACTTTTCAAACACGCGCTTTTGTTGAGCAGGAGGAATACCAATACCCGAATCCTTCACTGAAAAAATCACTTCTTCCGGCTTCTCCTCACAACCAATATCAACACGGCCTCCTTCTTTAGAGTACTTCACCGCATTACTCACTAAATTCTGAAACACTTGGCGGATCTTGAGATCATCAACAGACATAACAAGTTCTTTCGGCGCCAACGGTGAACAAACAAGTGAAATCTTTTTAGCCGCGGCGTACGGAATCTGTTCTTCGATCGTGCTCTTGATAATCGGAACGATATCCTGTTCTTTCAAAACAATATCAAATTTCCTCCCCGTATCAATACGCGACACGTTCAACAAATCATCCACAAGTCGCACCATCCGCTCATTACTAACATAAATCTGATTAATATAATCCTTAATTTTTGGACTCAGCTTGTCCTTGAGCAACAATTCGGAGAACCACTTGATCCCGGTCAAAGGCGTGCGTAATTGATGCGACGCCACAGACACAAATTCAGATTTTGCCCGATCGATTTCACGCTCGCGTGTAACATCGCGAAACACGACCACACATCCAAGCACATGACCCTGCGCATCTTTAAGCGGAGCAGCTGAATCAGCCACAGGAATACGACGTCCATCCGGATGAATTAAAACCGTATGATTAGCCATCTTTTTCATAACCCCCGTTTCAATCGCATCACGAACAAATGTATCACTAATTTTTTCATCTTTTTCTGAAACGAATTTTAGAAATGCATCATACGGATTACCCAAAATCGCTTGAGCGGAAATACCAGAAATCTTTTCTGCAATATTATTAAAAACCGTAACGCGATATTGATTATCAACAACCAACACGCCATCACCAATGCTATGCAAAATTGTATCCACCTTATCACGCTCATGAGTGGCTTCCTCTTTTTCTTTTTCCACATCCTGTAACAGGTTTAACGTAGCTTGTTGCTGATCCGCGAGCGCGCCTGCTTTCTGCTGAATTTCCGCTGTTTGTTCTGCCACTTTGCGATCCACCTCCTGACGTGACTTTTTAACAGCCTCAACAGAACTGCTAAACGCCTTAGCTAACTCGCCGATCTCATCATGAGTAAACTGGGTAATCTTCACATTCAAATCCCCGGCCTGGACACGTTGAACCGCCTGCATAAGCAAACGAATTGGCCTATTAAAGGAATAGGACAACAAAGTTGCGGTAATAACAACTAAAATCAACGCTAATAAAACCGCAAAAAATAGATAAAGAACAAGGCGATTCAACGGCGCAAGCGCCTCTTGTGCATCTTTTTCCACAACTAATAGCCAGCCCAAACCCTTAAACACACCAGATCCATGAGAATGCCCGTGACTAAACAATTTTTCCACACCTTGATTTTTAACAAGAGAATACGGTTTACCACCCACGACCGCAGCGTCCTCCAAAACAGAAGAAAATTGCGGGGAATCCGCCAGATAGCCAAAACCATCTTTCGTGGAGTAAATAAGCTTGCCTTCGCTATTAAATAAACGAGCGACAACGGTTTTACGAGAAAAATCAATCAAACGATCAATAGTATCATCTGAACTCTTTACAACAGAGTCAGCAACGCCGAACACATCCCTCATGTCATACACAATCTTCGCGACCCCAACAAACTTACCTTGCGCATCATCAATACGAATGCAAAAAGCAAGACTTTGAATCCCCGTACTTTCATCCAAAGATACATCTTGCACAAAAGAACCTTCACGAACCGTCTTTTCCCACCATGCCTCATCAGACTGTAAATAATCAGAGGTTTTTCCCATAGAAGCGACAAGAGCCCCGTATTTATTCGTAACAAAAAATTCCGGAAAAACCTTATAACCCCCTCTTTGTTCATAAAACCCAGCACGCAAACGCAAGCCATCAGAAAGCGAACTATCGATAATCCCCTTCATAAAAGGGGTAATCACTTCTTTTTCCGTTGCCTGCCAAGCCGCATCCTGTGCATTGATAAAGGCATCGCGATCCGTCATCTTGGCAAACTGATCATTGGACTGATGCAACGCATTCCATAAATCCACATTACTCGCGACATACGATTGCCAACGCTCTAATCGGCGGTCGATATACCGATCAACCGAATCCATGTCATTTTGCGCCAAAAGATAATTATAGCTAGCAATCGTATTAATACCGATTTGACGGCCAAAATAAAAAAGAACAGCAAAAATAATCGCTGAAGAAAAAACAGCAATCAATAAAAAGTTCAAAAAGATTCTAATCTTTATTCTCATAAGGCTTTTGCAAAGCAGCGATCTGTTTTTTTAAATCAACCATTTTTAACTCGCGTCCCACCATCAGTTTATTCACACGCTCAGATTCATCCAACGCTTTTTTTAATTTATTTTTTGATTGCTCCAAATTTGTTGTACGCTCCTTAATCTCCTGCTCCAAATCACGTTGCAAATCATACAACTCCTGTTCCGCTTGTTCACGTTCGATAATTTGACGTCGCACCACAAAAAAAGAAAATAAAAACGCGAGAAAAATAAGAGATCCAAAAAGAAGGATCATCCAAAAAAGAAAATAGGTGGTTTTGAGACCTTGATTGACCGCTTGTTGCGTACGCTCCTGAAACATCTCATAAAAATCATCAATCGGCTGCATGACATCCGCCTTTTCTTGATAATACTCCGACCCATTCACTAATCGAGTCGCTAGAGCCACATCCGGTTCTTTTTTAACAGTAAAACGTCCAGTTCCATCATCAAACAGCCCCTTCACCGCATTAAAGGCCACAGTTTCCGCTTTTACCAACCCATCCGAATTTTTTTGAGCCAAATTCAATTTTTCCAGTTCTTCAGGTGTAAAACCCTCTTGAATCATGAGCTGACGCAAAGAGATCCTTGATCCATCTAAACGAGGCTTTTGTCCTGCGACAATGAAAAAATCCCAATACGTACGATTATACGCAAGAGGACGCGGGAGCTCCCCATTTCGAATAGCTAAAATATTCCAATAAGCTGCTTCAAATTTAGGATCCTGTGTCGCCACATAGGCACGCACCATGCGCGTCAAATCATCAGAACTCTGTCGCAATTCATCCGCTAAAAGATAGGAATTGAAATAAGAATCGCGACTCTTCGCCAAACTGAGCTGATTGCGATACAGAGAAAACACCAAAACGCCTAAAACAACAGCAAGGATAATTTGAAATCCAAACAAAAGAGAAAAGGAGAATCGAAGCGTCTTAAGACTGGTTTTAGCCATACATCTATGCTTTTAAGCTCTCTTTCTTTTGAAGGCGATACAGCCAAAAAATAACGATCGCGAGAACACCAAACGTAATGAGCGTTGTTCGAAGGTTCAAGTACTGAAACATGGTCACCCAAAAACTCTTTTCAACCGTAAACACCGCAACAGGACTTGGTCGGCTCTTTACTTTTGCCGCTGGGTCAACCGCAACCGCATAAACCGTATGCTCACCCGGAGAAAGTTCAACGACCTCTTGGGAGTGATTTACGGTCCAAGCACCCTGATCATTCGTCTTCGTGCGATAAATCAACGCTTGATCGCTATGCACATACACAACAACGTCTTGGTTTGGTAAAGCTGTGCCAGTGAAATCAAACGTATCGTTTGTTGTTGCAGCATTGACCAATGTCACACGCGGAACAGGAACACCAGGCAATTCGATAGCTCCGGCACTCGCTCCAATAAGCGAGGAAGGTGGAGTTGGAATAGCTGGCGCTGGGGTTGTTCGAGCAACAGGAGCTGGCGCAGGAGCAACCTTATTCAACACCAATCGGACAGGATCACTATTTTTTCCCGTTGCATCAATAGAACGAATCACAAACGTATGCGAACCGTTGGAAAGGGCAAAACTGCTAGGAACTTGAAATTGCCAACCTCCATTCGTATCTGCAGTGACCGTAAAGGTATTACCCGCATCCAAGACGAGCTCAACCGTAGCAAGAGGAGAAGCAACACCAACAATGCTTGGAGTTGCTGCTGTGATGCGTGCATCATTTTGAGGAGTCAAAACAATCGGAGCAGAAATAAGAACAGGCGTGATCGTCAGATAAACCGGATCCGAAAGTTCGCTCACGTTATCAGCAAAATCCACAGCTCTCATCGTAAAGATGTGATCCCCTAACCCAAAATCAAATGATTGGCTAAATTGCCCATTCGTATCTGCAACGCTCTCTAACCGACCAACCAACGTTCCATTGTCATACAAATCCACCCGGGCTCTTGGTTCAGCCAACCCAGAAATAAGGATCTTTGTTTCCTGTGTGGGCGTAAGAAGCTCGGTTAAGACAGGCTTTGCTGGAGCAATCGTATCCGCTGGAAGAGATCCCCCACCGCCACCCGAAGCAGGGGCAGGCTCCTCAGGCGTAACAGGAGCAGGTGCACCCGCAATATCATTATTCGTAATCGTACAGGTATAACTGCGTCCAGCCTCAATCGTCACAAGACCGGCTGAATCACAATCGCCTGAAAACGTAGCGCTGTAATTAGAAAGGCTGGTTTCAGAAATCGTATAATCACCCGCAAGGAAGCTATTCGTCTCTCCGCTTGTAACCTCCGTGGAACCAACGCGCAATACAAAATCGCTGACCGCAGAAGTTCCATCATCATCATTCACAAGAACCTTGGTAACTTTAAGTGTTCCTTGTGTAGGAGGAGCATAGGCATTCACATCATCAACCGTTGTTTCGTTACCATAATCATCCACAGCCCAAATCTTCACATAATAATCGCTTGTCAGCGTCAATCCTGTGATCACCGTAGAAATGGTGCCAATGGTCGCGAGATCAGCATCTTGCGTGACACTCCACTTTGCAGCAGAAGCATTACGATTCAAAACATCTGCGCGATTCGTTCCATGCCATAATTCATAATGATTGAAATGGGGATCGAGAATACCAGAGGACCAATTCATCGTGACAGAATTAGACGTGCTGGCAAACTTACTGAGGGCAGAAAGTCCAATGGGTCCGGCTGTATCAACGGAAAAATCAGCCGATTCATAATACGCGCTCAGAACACCAAATGAATCGAGTCCGCTCAAACGAATACGCATACTCGAAAGCTCTTGCCCATCAAAATCAATACCCGCATTCCAAGTAATTGTTTTACGTGTTCCAGCGGTTATGCCCGCTCCGACATGCCCGGTTAAGGTCGTTGTCGCAACCGTCCACGTCATACCGCTATCCGGCGAAATATCAAGCAAAATCGTAGCAGCTTTATTCAGATCATAACGAATGGTCACTGTTTTCGCTCCGCTCGTTTGCACAGCGGTAATACTTGAAATCGTAAGGACACGCGTGTTCACACTAAAATCTGAAGAGGGCTCATACGCACCTTGATGACCAAAAACGTCCGTTGCGCGAACACGAACCTGCATCGTAGAAAGCTCTTGATCAGGAAAATCTACGCCCGCATTCCATGAAAACGTTCGCACGCCTGGAACCTGCCCATCGCCCATATCTCCCGTAAACGTTGTTGTCGCAACCGTCCACGATGCTCCACTGTCTAAAGAGACGCTAAACGCAACCGTAGAAGTGCTTAAATCAGACAAGGTGTAATTGACCGTCACCAATCCAGAACCCGAAGCTTGTGTTGCGCTGACAGAAGCAATCACTGGCGCTTTTGTATCAACGGAAAAATCACTTGATTCAACAAAACTGCCTTCATTGCCATAACGATCTATCGCACGAATTTTTGCGCGCATCGTATTCTTTTCTTGATCAGAAAAGTCTGTTCCAGCGTTCCAGGTGATGGAATGCCCAAGTCCTGCCGTTACACCCGTCCCCACATCTCCCGTAACACTTGGCGCAGAAACCGCATACGTCGCTCCGCTATCATCAGAGATGGAGAGTTCAACCGTGTTGTTTGAACCAGCCTCATCAGCAAGGTCATAGCCAATAACAAGAGAGTCCGAAGATAAAGATTGGACAGCAGAAACCCCAGAAACAACAGGACCTGCCGTATCTACAACGAATGCTCCGGAAACCGCTAAATTACTGTCTGAAACGCCATCGTTAGACTTTAATCGAATATACACCGATGAATCTTCTGTATTGGCTAAATCAGCACCCACATCCCAAGCAAATTTCAAAGAAGCACCTGAAGCAGTAAACGCGAGATCCGAAATCCCATCGCTTCCTACACCCGTTTTTTCGGTCATACTCTGCCAATCCGTACCATTAGCAGAATACTCGTAGGTCGCAAGAGAGTTGCGGGTATTGCGAGAGTCTGTCCCTGTATAACGAATCAAAATATATTTTGTTCCATCCGTGCTTTGTGCAACAGAATCAATCGAAACCTGAGGAGATTGATAATCAGAAGAAGCAGCACTCCCCCAATCGCTTTCGCTAGTAACCGCATGAGCCGCATCATTCACGTTACGCGATTTGACCTGAAAACGATATTGAGAAATTGGCATGGACAATCCTGTCACATGAAGCGTTCCAATAGCTTGCCACGCAGGACTCGAAGTAAATGTTCCATCCGCCTGCACATACTTAGACTGCGTATTTTCAAAAAGCACATACTCCAATCCATCGGCCTCCGCAGAGTTCTTAACAATCGTCACATCAACTGAATCCTCTGCCGGATTCATAATAATAGGAGCAGGTGGCGTATAAGGCTTCACGTATTTGTACGTTGCGTTTGGTGAAGTCGTTTCATTCGTTGTCTCGTGTCCAAATGTATCTGTATGAACAATTTTGACAGACGAAATATAATCCGCACCTGTTAGCGCACTGCCAACAGAAACTTGTTTATCTGAAGGCGTGGCCGTATCAGCATCACCGGCAACCGATGCGGCATAGCTTCCGCCATTAATCGCAACCGCGAAATTATTTGTCTGTGGATGACCCTCTGTAAAACCTCCGCCAACAAGAACCGTATCCGCACCAGCAAGAGGCTGGGCAAGAAGATTTGCAGGCGTAGCAACAACCGGCGCTTTGTTATCCAAAGAAAACACACCGGAAGAAACATACACGCCCTGATTTTGATACGCATCTTTTGCGCGCACCTCAACCATCATGTCGTCTTGTTCTTGATTCGCAAAATCCGTACCTGCATGCCAAACAATGGATTTATTATTTCCCGTGGTAACTCCTGTGCCAGCATCTCCGCCAAATGAATCTGAAGGCACGGTCCATGTCGCACCTCCATCTGAAGAAACCTGAAACTCTACAACAAGATTGCTCGCTGTATCATCCGCAAGATGATAAGCGATTTCAATATCAGAACTGGACGGTGCCTGGCTCGCTGTCACGCTAGAAACAACCGGCAACACATAATCCACGGTAAAGGCTGGAGAAGTCACCAAAAGGCCACTGGCAATACCATCATTCGCTCGTAAACGAACGTACACGGTCGTGGAATAAACCGCGCCCAAATCTGCCTGCGCATCCCAAATAAAGGCATGAGTAGCACCAGAAGGGCTTGTAGACAATCCCGAAACACCGCTATGCGCTGGATCCGACGGAACGGCCGTCATCGTAGACCAATTTGAATTATCCGTAGAATATTCGTAAGCAATCAAACTGGATGGATCGCTCTGTGCGTCAGATAGTGTGTAATTAATACGCACATACCCGGATGTTGAATTTTGGCTCGCTGACAATCCGCTAATCACAGGCGGATTATTTTGTGTATAGCCAACCGCAACCGTATCAAGCGAGACCTGTTGCACTCCATCGCTGGATAAAAACGCTTTCCATTTAATCTGTCCTGAAGCTGAGCTAAACGTTCCAATATTTGTATTCACGACAGAGGCTGGATTGTAATCCGTCTCAAGAGTGGACGTTGCCCATGCTGATCCAGCCCAATACTTCCAATTCGCACCATCATCATCTGAAAGCTGGTAATAAATTTCACCCGTCCCCTTTGTGGCGGTTTCTGTAAAAGAATTCCAACCCGTGACCCCAGAAGGCGCAAGAGAAACGTTCGGATAAATGGCAGGCTTGTCCGTAGGATACGTTGGGATCACGGTCCAAGAACAACCCGTTTGTGCCGAACAACTCGATGAGCTAGAAAGCGCAGAACAGGAGGTAGGCGTACCAGAACAAACCGAAGCCTTTGACCAACTCAGCTGAACATTATCAAAACCAATCGTATATGGTCCGGTATTGCCTGTTCCATTATTCACATAATACGCAACTTTCAAATAATACGTCCCTGGACTCGTAATTTTTGAGGAAACATCCAATCCCGTTACCGATACCCAACCAGAAGTACCAGTAATAGCTTGGGACCAAACCTGATTGCCGATCGTCGGCACCCCAGACCCTGTATCCACAAAAGCATAGGCTGTAACGGTTGCCCCAGCCTGATAGCCAGTCACGCTCCAATCAAAACGAAGAGTCGCAGTTGGATTTGTAGAAGTGGTCGTAAAAGCCTGATACCAATACCCTCCGCCAACAATGCTTTTCGCTTTCGGCGCGCTAATTTGAATGTAGCCGGTTGGATTTCCATTTGTAGCTACGCGCGTTTCCGTGGTAGGCGCCCAAAGCCAATCCGCTCCAGTCCAACCAGTGGAATTTGCTGTAAAATCAGGATTCGTTGTAGCTCCCGTTGCGCCTCCACCCCAAGCACATGAAACATGCGCGGAACACAATGGCGCACTTGCCATCGTGCTACATGCCGTAGGCGTTCCAGAACACGATCCGCTACCTCCTTGATCAACAAGTTGCGCAACCCCACCCGTCACAGCAATTTTTCCAGCGGTATAAGAATAATCGCTTGGCGTATTAAAATCCCAATTCTGCATCGCAGCGAGCAACGCCTGCGATCCTAAAAAGAAAAGGGACACGGCTCCAACAAAAATCGTCTTTGCCGACCAAATACCTGCTGCGCCAAAAACCGTAACAAGACTAATTTTTCTGCGAACCACATACACATGAAAATGCTCTTTTTGTCGTTGTTTGGTTGGGAAAATAATGCCTGTCTCTTGCAACCGCTTAGGAGAAACAATCAAATACAGCGGAACAGAAACAATAGCGAACCCCAATTCCGAAAGAATCAGAAGGGTGGCATATGGAAGCGCGTGGACCCAACTGCCCGCCTCAATCATTTTCTGCTTCAGCCCAAACGTAAAGGCTGAGTAGCGCAGAAAGAAATTTAACCATTTTACCTCCATAGTTTTTTAAAGGGTTAAAAAGGTTAAGAACACGCCAAGGAGAATGAGAAGAATCACAGACCCGTTAGCGAGCACATCCACGTTCTTCACAAGAAGATCCCACCACGTGGTTGTTACCTTAAAAAATTGTTCAGGCGCCGCTTCACTGCGAACACCTAATTTTGAATCGTAGCTAAAAACAATGACCGAATGATTTCCTTCATTCAACCGAAAACTTTTTTGGGAATGAGAAATTTCCCATGTGCCATCTTTCGCAATGTCTGTGGTGTAAATAACGGTCTGCTGGTCAGACAAAAGGAGCACGAGCGTGGAACGTGGCTGGCCAGTACCGAAAAATGTATGATCACCATTCAAAGATTTCTTCACGCCTCCAAGAGTTGGCCGAGGCACGCTCGGAACAATGCGCGCAGTTTGAATACCCGTTTCTGTAGCAATCAAATCTTTCGAAAGAATATCGGCCGGACGAAAATCCGAAACAGAATAAAGCTTCAAAGGACCATAAGCCGCAGGAACAGAAAGAATCAAAATGAGTTTCACAGCCCAGATAGCAGCAAAAATGCCAACACCGGTTAATGTAAGAACACGGCGCAAATTATAGTCAAAAGCAACTTTTGCGTACGTGCCTTTTTCAGCAAAAAAAGCGGTGACGCCGCTTGATTGAACACTTAAATACAACGGAAGCGAAACGATTCCGAGCATGATCTCTGAAAGGATCAGGATCAAGATGTTGTAGATCGCCCCCAGGCCCGTTTGCCCAACGATCAATTGCTTCCGTTTATAAATTCGATTGGTAAAGGACAGGACGATATTGAGCCACTGATTTTTCATTGTGAAGAGAGGATAAAAATGATTTTTATAATTTTAATATTTTAAGATAAAAAACTATGCCTTCAAAATCCCCTTCACTTTTTCTGCTAACACAGACAAATCTGTATCGGATTTAATAAAATAATCCAACGCGCCCAACCCCTTTGCTTTTTCAATATCTTCTTTATCTCCCAAATTAGACAACACAACAACCGGGATCTGTTTCAAATTTGCATTTGCCTTCATGCTACGAAGATAATCAAATCCGTTCATCTTTGGCATGATCATATCCAGAAGCACCAAATCCGGCTTCAACCGTTCCGTCATTTTTAATGCCATTTCTCCATCCGTCGCAGAAGCGATCGTATAATCGCCCTCGTGGAACAAAAGATACAAAGCACGCAAAAGTACTTCGTCATCCTCAGCAATCAAAATGGTTTTTTTGGTATCTTTAGGCATATCAGATCTTTAATCGCTTCTTAACGTAATTCACAATTTTATCCATCTCCGTATTCGCTTTAATAAAATATTCATCTGCCCCAAGCGCTTTGGTGGATTTAATATCACCCACTTCGCTCAAATTAGAGAGAACCGCCACAGGAATCGCTTGTGTTTTTTTATCCGCCTTCAGCTGCTTCAACACTTCAAATCCATCAATGCCAGGAAGAATCAAATCCAAGAGCACAATATCCGGCATAAAATCCTTGATCGCTTCAACCGCCTTCAATCCATTGTCCACAACCACGACTTTAAAAGACTTCTCTTCCAATAAACGCTCTGAAAGCACTTTCGATAACAAAGCATCATCTTCCACAACTAAAACTTTTACGATCGATGCTTTTTTCTTATCCTTCCCAAAGAGTCCTTCCAACATAGGGCTTAAGTTCCTCCAAAAAGCTTACTTAAATCGGTCACACAAAAACGTGCAGCAATTCCGCAACAAAAAAGGACAAAAAAGCTAAGAAAAATAGGATTTTCAAAAACTTATCCCCAGCTACTTTCTAGCCACCTACTAGTTTAGCAGATATTAGCGAAAAATTCTAAGAAAAAAACTCCCCTTAGAGTCATCCGAAATGGGCGGTTTCGACGGTCAACCGACCTTATCGCGTATTAATCTCCCTTCGCCGAATTTTCCCCAATATTCCTCTTCGCCCTTTCCTTTTAAACTCGCAATAGCGCCCTTCATAAAATCAACCACTTTTTTATGAACGATCGGCTTATCAAAAGATAGCCCTTTTTGCTCCAATAGCTTTCCAATAGCGCCCGTAGCAGCAAGAACTTGATCATTATTAGCCAAAATAGTGACAGCAACGGCTGACTCCACCTGATTAGGATAGGCCAGTAATTCATTCTTTAGCACGCGCCCTCCATTGCCATGGCCAAAGATAGAATCAGCTAAAAGCCTCTTAAAAACTTCAGCCACGTTCTCTTTTAATAAACCCTCAACAATTGGCACAACATCCAAATTAATTTTGGATTGTTCCAACTTAGATTGAACCTCCGAGCCAGTCTGATCAATCAATATCTTACTAAAATCAACGTTATCTACATTATTTTTTTGTAGTTCTGATAAAGTGGCTTCATCCAACAACTGATTACTAAAATAGTTCTGAATGAGATTTGAAACGGATTCCAACTGCTTGAGCCTCGTTTCTTTAATCTCTCTTGCTTGCTCGGGTGTAAAAAATTGGTGTTCATCAATAGCAAGTCCTTGTTTTTTCAATTGCTCCAGCATCTGAGACTGCTCATCTGAAAGAGTAGCACCGTTTTCTAACGTTAAAAGCTTAAGTTGACGATCAAAAGATCCGTGCTCCAAATAAAGCGCATTAAAAATAACATCATCTCTGAAATGTTCGGGGATAACGACTGCCGTCTCAAAATCCTGGGGGGAAATTTCCCTAAAAGTATTTTGAGAATTAAGTCGGTCAGGCATCTTTTTACCAACCACAACGTCCCGTTCAGACTCAGAAAGGATAGCATGCTCAGGTCTTTTGCTTTTATAATTTTCATCCTTATCTTTAAAAACAAAGACAAAATCAAGAAATGCCTGATGCCTGTCAGATCGACCTGAAAATTTTTCACCTAAAGCAACGTCATTCGCCAAGCCTAATTTAATCAGTTTCTCCAATAGCTTAGTTCTAAACGTTCGATCAGGATCGCTCGCCGGATCCGGCTCAACAACAGCAACAAGGATTTGTTTTAAATCAAAATTTACGTCCTCCTGCACAGAAATGTCCTTGGTGACATAGCATTCGAACCCAGGGATCTCTTTTTCTATTTTAGGAAGAACTTCCAACAAAAGCTTTTCCGATAAAAGGTCTCTATACTCTTTATATTGCTTAGCCAATTCTGGATCTTTTACAAGCTTCGTTTTTAATTCATCCATACTGCGCCAACCGCCACGAACCGCCATCTCAAAATCTTGAAATTTTGGCAATTGTTTATCTAATTCGACAAGTCGCAAATCACGATTAATCTGCAAAAACTTTCTAAACTCTCGATCCTGCCATTCAAGCTCTTCCTGCATTTTTTGATTCAACATCGCTTGTTCATCTGGGCTGCCTTTTCCTATAAGGTTCCCATAGACACTTTGCGTCTCTTTTTTCTTTAATGCCAAATCGTGCGGATCTCGTGGACCAGTATATGAATCCAAAGTGCGCTGCAAAATCGCTGCCTGCTCAGACTTGCCTTGTTCGGGTCGTTTTTCATCATGCTCCACTTGGGGAAGTCTTTGCTCTAGATCTTTTGGTTCTGGCATAGCATTTTTTGTATTCACACTTTACTAGCGTTGATTTTGGTTGACAATAGAAAATAGCCATTTCAATACAAATCCCCATTAAAAAAAATCCCCATTTCAGGGGATCTTTTTTATGGAGCGGGTAGGGGGAATACTCATGTCGTCGCTACGCTCCTCCTTGAAAAACCTTCAGGTTTTTCAATACTTTTCCTCAGCAAGTGAAAACTCCCGTTTTCACCCTTTCCCAGTTCGATTCCCCCGCTCATCCAAGCCAAAAATAAAATGCCCCATTCAGGGCATATTATTTTTGGAGCGGGTAGGGGGAATCGAACCCCCGTCAACAGGTTGGAAACCTGTGGTAATAGCCATTATACGATACCCGCCTTCGCTTTCCCCCTTCGTGTAAAACTTCGGGGGATCTCCGAAAGCTTCGGCGGGCAGGCCCGCCTCTAGCAGCTATTTCGCGCTTTATCCTACTGGCTTCCATCAAATTTGACAAGCCCCTGTTCTACTTGGCTCTGAACCTCTTTTCCGGATATTTCTGCAAGTTCTTTAAGTCTTTTTGTCTTTTCCTCCCCTTCTAAAACCCTTGGCTGACTTTTCTCAATAAAAATCGGCATAGGGACAATCGAAATCTCCCCATCTATCCAATTCAATTCAATCCCCATCCCTTCTCGTGTCTTTTGCGAAAAATCCTGATCAAAAATAAAATTTCCCAGCGAATACACAATCGGTTTATTTTTATACGATTCAATTCCCTGCACCCAATGCGGATGCCCGCCAATCACCACATCTGCACCTTGATCAATAAACCAATGTGCAAGCTCACGCGTCCCCGCTTCTGGCTGATCTTTATATTCCAATCCCCAATGTGGCATCACAATCACGACGTCTGATTGACCTCGAGCCTTTTCAAGCGTTGCCTGCGCTATTTTCTTATCCAACGGACGATCTGTCGTGTTAAATCCAACAAACGCAAGCTTCACATTCTTCACCGTGGTTGTCGCAAGCGCCACATCTCCATCCTGTACCTGATGACCGAACGCCAAAAGCCCCGCTTCATTCAAACGTCGAATAGAATCCGCATACCCCAAAGAACCTTGATCCAATGCATGGTTATTCGCCTGCGAAACAAGGCTGAATCCTTCTTCCTTTAAAAGCGATGCGATCGCAGGTTGAAATAAAAAATCAATGGATTTTTCTGGCGCACGTCTGCGATCCGTCACAGGCCCTTCCAAATTTCCAATCGCAGAATCAAAAGAGGAAAACCAACCCACAGGCAATCGTTGAAACGGATACGCAAGATCTTTTGCTTTTGTTGATCGATCCGCCACGTTTCGATCAAACATCATATCTCCAACAAACAAAAGATGAAGCCCTGCGGTTGGTTCTCGCACCACGGGTGGTGTAACGACATGAACAAATCCGGGAAACGTAAAAGGTTCTGCCACAATGCGCACAGATGGGACGTGGTACCAACGTGGAGAAAAACCAATCCAAAACAATCCGCCAAACAAAAGGCCCAGCCCAATGGCAAATCCAATGCGCACGAGCCATCGCGCCATAATTATGGTTGAAGCGATTCTTCCGGAGTTTTACCTCCAACAGAAATCACCACTTGTTTAATCGAAGAAAATTGTTTGAGGGTTTGTTCAATCTGAGCACGAATGGCCGCAGTTCGGCACGATCCACCAGCATCCGCCTCTGCGCTTAATGCCACGCGCGCCGTACCAGATGCAACCGTAAAAGAAAGCAACTCTGTACCCTTAGGAATATCGCTTGTGTGATTTTGAATTTCAGAAGCGGGTGGAAGATGTAAAAGCTGAAGTAACGTGGCCTCTGCAATGTTTTGCGTTTTTACAATAGGAACACGAACCATTTCGGTTAATCCACAATCTAAACGATTTGGATCCCCCTTTGCTGCAAGAAACAATTTCACTTCTTGCGTCAGCGTTGGAAGCTTCACCGGAAGATTCAACGTATTGATCTGTTCTCCATCTTTGGCCGAGTTATCAAATAAGACAAGCGTTCCCGTTGCTGTATGTGGAAGTGACGTAAACATGGCGCGAATCTGAAACGGCTCATAATACTCACCAACCTGAGATGTGCCGTAATTCGCAAACATCCCCGTGCGTCCCGCCATCGCAAAACCAGATTCAATTTCTTTGCCCGTTCCATCTAATAATTTCCAACTAAATTGTCCTTCAAACACGCGTGCCTCTCCTGTTACAAGAATTGGATTGGAAAGCGTGGTTATCTTTTTTACGCAAATTCCCTGGCCCTCTCCGCACACAAATCCAACAGGAACCACCGGAACAGTAGAAGTAGGCGAAACCACACGACACACACCTAACGCATCCGGCGTCGTAGGTGATGGATCATAATCTGTGCAAGTAAGCTTTGAAGGACACTGCCAACCAGCAATACCTCCACACAAACACTGTGCTTCGCAAACCTGTACGCAAACTTCATTCTGTTTTCCATGGCATGGGCTTCCGCATTCAGTCCAATGTCCCTTAGCCGCTTCACAAACAGCCTTGGTAACACCTCCAGCAGCAATAGGTTCTGTGGACGTCGCCATCGGAGCAGGGTTCACTGGCTTTCCAAGATCACGAGGAAAGGCGCGCCAAACAAACACGAGTCCAATCACCAGGATCAATAAAATCGAAAGAAATCCAACAACTTTAACAAAGGAAGATTCAGAAGAAGACATAGAAAATTAATTGGGTAGAACGACTAAAACACGCTGGGTGCCTGTAGCAACGTTTCCGCCATTCCAATCATGGATAGCTTGCTCCAGGTTTTGGCTTGTGTAAAGAAAATCCGCACCCTTACGCGTGCCAGGATCATTCGTAATCCAAAGCCCATCTTTCGTGTAACCTTTAACAACAAGCATGTGGTACAAAGGGCCGCCATTACGGAAATTAGGATTCGCAAGCATTTTTCCAGCTGCAGGAATAATGACAGGATATCCATGAGCCAAAGGCGCTTTCAATTCATCCGCAGACTTGATCGTCCGCATCACAGTACGTGAATAACCAAAATATTTTTTAAGAACATCAGCGATCTGGGCGACCGTTATATCTGGACCAAGTCCTAATTTATTTTCTTCATAATCAACAAGCGCAAGAATCGCCTTTTCACCATTTTGCGGGGTAAAGGCTTTTCGTTGTCCGCGATAAAACGCATCTACCATAATCGCAGAAGCTTCCTCGCACGCCTCTTGAAACGGCATGGCCCAATTCAAGGTAGGGGCTTGGCTTAAGAATGGAACCGCTAAATTCTTTTCAATAGGAAGCGCGCCTTCCCACACAAAAGGATCTTTCGTAGCAGGTGGCGTGCTTGGTTTTATAATAGGCTTAACCACGGGCACAGGAGAAACCGGCACCGAAGAGGAAACAACCCGAGGCAAAAACTCTTGCGCAGAAGGCAAGGCTGGTTTTGTCACATCTTGCCAAAAGGAGCGTAGCGGACCGCGAAACCAAAACAATCCGCCCAAAAGCAGGATACAACCTCCACAAATCAAAAGAAGGCGCTTCATACGCCTTCTTAAGATACCTAGTTTTTTATTATTTCTCAACTGTCACGGAAATCATTTTTACATCTTCAAGCGGTCGATCATTGCCATCACGATTCACCCCAGCGATCGCATGAGCAACCGAAAGTCCGGAAACCACCTTTCCAAAAACAGAATAATCCGTAGGAAGGGGATAGTCCTCCACCATAATAAAGAACTGGGAACCGTTTGTGTCGCGTCCAGCATTAGCCATGGCCACGTATCCATCTTTATACACACCATCTGCATAATAAGCTGGCGGAACCGCGTCATTAGCAAATTGATAACCCGGACCTCCGCGTCCTGTTCCCGTTGGATCACCACCTTGAATCATAAATCCGGGAATCACGCGATGAAAAATCGTACCTGTGTAAAATCCCTGCTTCACGAGATAGATGAAGTTTGAAGCTGCGCGAGGACCCGCATCTGGCAAAAGCTGGATCACAATATCACCCAGCGAAGTTTTAATACGAATCTTTTTATTTAATTCCGCAGAAGCAGTCGAGATACCAGGAAATGCGAGTTTAACAGGCTCCATGGTTGTGGTGGTTACGTGAGTAGAAGTAGCAAGAGGGACGGGACCAATCGTCGTAGACGAAGCCGTATCCGTAGGAAGAGCGGAAGGCGCTTCATCAGTCGGCGTAGAACTTACCTGCTCTCCTGGAAGGAGAAGGTCAGCAGCGTCCAAGCCATCATCTTTTTGACAACCAGCGCCCAAAAGAAGAAGCAAGGAAAGGGGAATGAGGTAAAAGGTTTTAGACATAGCGAGGCAAGAATAACACAGGATTAAGATTCTTCCCAAGGGAATAAAAACATTGCATCAAAACCAGCACAAAGACGCGAAAGACCTAAAGAAGGTTCAAGGAAAGAACTGGGTA
>CAYUCD010000002.1:0-21410 GCA_964443265.1 uncultured Gammaproteobacteria bacterium
CGCGCATTCTGTTTGATCACAAACGTTTTTACGATATTCCGCAAGCGCTTTTTGATCTTGCCACCATGATTTGCACGAAGATGCCTGCGTGCGCGACGTGTCCGCTACAATCTTCCTGCAAGGCTGCTCCCCGCTTTCTTCGTGCGCCGGTTGAAGCGCCAAAGCGCATGATTAAGAAGGCGGTTGAGAGTAAACATCGCAACAAACCCTATCCTGATCGCATTTATCGCGGACGCATTTTGAAACTCGCGCAATCAAAAACAAAGGGCACTCCCCTGTCTTCTTTAGGTCCGAAGATTGATCCTGATTTTGATCGTCAAAAAGACGCGGACTGGATCCGCGCCTTGGTTGAACGCTTAGCAAAAGACGGACTTGTTGCCTTGGTACGAGGATGCGTTACGCTTCCGTAGCGGGCAATTGAAATAATTTAATCGCGTTTTCTGTGGTTGTGCGCGCGACTTCTTCGAGAGACAGGCCGCGAATTTGAGCGATTTGTTTTGCTACTTCTTCCACATACACAGGCTCATTGCGCTTTCCGCGGAACGGCACAGGCGCAAGATATGGCGCATCGGTTTCAATAATCAAACGGTCTAAAGGAACTTGCTCGATCGTATTTTTTAAATCGTATTCTTTTGGCAAACTCTTTTTTGGTGGAAAGGTTACGATGCCGTTTACGCCGATATAAAGTCCAAGGTCCAAACACGCTTGTGCCTGTTCCCAGGTTCCAGAAAAAGAATGCATTACGCCTTGCACCGGACCGTTTTCTTCTTCATCTTTTCGCAAGACAGCGAGCAGATCATCTGTCGCTTCACGGCAATGCAAAATCAACGGCAACTTATTTTTTCGTGCGACGTGCACATGAATCAAAAATTGCGCAATTTGTTTTTTTCGTTCTTCTTCTTTGTCTCGGCCTTCATCAATGCGATGAAAATCCAATCCTGTTTCACCGATGGCCACGACTTTTTTTGATGATGTTGCGAGCGCCTCTAATGTCGGCTCATCGATCCAGGCTTCTGGCGCGTGTCCTTCGTTTGGATCGTGAAAATCAGAAGAGACGTGCTCAGGATGCAAGCCAACGGCTGCCCATACGCCTCCCCACGCTTCTGCGCATTGAATGGCGTGCTCGCTATTTTTCTTGGATGTGCCGACCGTGATCGTCCACACACTCTTTTCTCGCATACGCGAAATCACGCCTTCGCGATCTTGGTCATACGGAGGAAAGTGGAGATGCGAATGCGTATCAATGAGAAATGGCATGGCTAGATGATAAATTTAAGCGCCTGATAAAAAATCTGTTCGGTGTAGCGCGCGACCGATGAGTTGGTTGCCCACTGTATCAAGGTTGGGTCTAATCGCAAACTTAAGACAACATAGACAGCAGAGCCCACGAGGATTACTCCGGAAGCAAGACCGAGAATTGCGCCCAATAATCCATTTACGGTTGAAATGAGCGGTAACATGGTGACCAAACGGAGGATTTTATTCGCGATCCAGACAATGAGGCCGAATAACCGGTCAACGATCACGAAGATAAGGACGAATGTGATGAATTGAAGTAACCCGGAATTCACGTGAATCCATTGACCCAGAATTGAGGAAAAAGGCGCTGACCAGTGATTTGCCACCCAAAACGCGATGATCGCGCCGATGAGACGGCCCAAAGCCAAAACAAACCCTTGGCGCCAGCCCTGGAGGACGAAAAGCGCTAAAAGAACGATCAAAACGATGTCTACGGTGTTCATAGATGCTTACAGGATACTTGTTTGCGGACAAAACGTCATCCGCGTTTTACTTTTCTGCTTCGATTCTTGGAAACAATGGCTTTGGTTCGCCCAGATTTGATCCTGGCGCGATACCTCCCCAGCGCAATGCCTCTTTCCATCCTTTTGCCTTTTCTTTTTCTGAAGATAGGCCGAGCTGTTGCCAAATCAAGTCTGCGATTTTTGGAAGGACTGGGGCAACAAGCCACGCGTACCAACGACATGATTCGAGCAATGAGTACAAAATACGCGCGACAGCATCCGGATCTGTTTTTATGAGTTTGAATGGTTGCGTTTCTTCGATGTATTTATTTGCCTGGAGAAGCCCGGAACCGCCTGACTCACCACCTGCATCCCAGATGACTTCTAAGACCTTATCGCAGCGCGAAAGTGCGTACGATGCTTCGACTTTTTGACGCAGCTCATCTAAGCCAGCGCCACCATGCCACAAGCCTTCGTGTACAGGTTTTGACGCAAGTTCAGGATTTATGTCTGGCGCTTTTCCATCAAAATATTTTTTGCTCATGGCGATCACGCGATTCACCAGATTTCCAAGCGTGTTTCCCAAGTCTGTTTCGTAACGTTTTTTTAATCGTTCGAACGAGAAATCTCCGTCCTCGCCAAACGTAATTTCGCGCAAAAGATAATAACGCAATGTGTCTTCTCCGTAGGTCGTTTGAATGGAACGCGGATCAATCGCATTGCCCAATGATTTTGATATTTTTTGGCCATCAATCGTAAAGAATCCATGCGCATACACCTGCGCTGGCAGCAATGGTTTTTTTGCTTCATCGCAGAGCAATGGATCGTGTTTTGCCGCGCTCATTAACATGGCTGGCCAAAGCGCGCAGTGGAACTTAATAATATCTTTTCCAACAAGATGAAGATTGGCTGGCCACCACTTTGAAAACAGGGCGTCGTCTGTGCCATAACCAATCACAGAAAGATAGTTGATCAATGCATCAAACCAGACGTAGATGCGTTGAGTATCATCCCCTGGCACAGGAATGCCCACGCTGACTTTTTTTGCTTCGCGGCTAATCGAAAGATCGGCCATGTGCTCGTCCACGTAATTGCGAATTTCATGTCGCCGCGTTTCTGGCATGACAAAGGTGGAACCCTGGTCATAAAGTGCGAGCAACTGATCCCGATAATTGGATAATTTGAAAAAATAATTGCGCTCTTTGAGCTTTTCTAGTGCTCGGTTCGGATGCAATGGACACACTCCTTGTACAATGTCTGATTCTGCTTTGAAGGCTTCGCATCCTCCGCAATACCATCCTTCATATTCCCGAAGCTCAATATCCCCGCTTTGCTCAACCGCTTTCCAGAATCGAACGACCGCGCGTTCGTGGCGCTCTTCGGTAGTGCGGATAAAGTCATCAAACGTGATACCAAGGTCTTTCCAAGTGGTTTTCCAGATACCGGCCATCTCATCCAAATAGTGAGTAAGATCCTTCTCCCCTGCTTTTTCCATGGCCTGAATATTTTTCTGGCTATTCTCATCTGTGCCTGTGACTAAAAAAACGTCCTCGTTTCGCAAACGATGATAGCGCGCCAATGCATCTGCCACGATCGTAGTATAGGCGTGACCAATGTGCGGTTTGTCGTTGACGTAATAGATGGGAGTTGTGAGATAAAACTTGGACATACGTTTTATTTTGATGGACCCACGATTAAGACGAATTCGCCCTTGGTGCTGGTGGTTAAGATTTTCTGCTCGACCTCTGCCACAGAACCGCGATACAGGGTCTCGTGCATTTTTGTGAGTTCGCGTCCGCAAAAGATAAGACGAGATGGATCAAGTTTTTCTTTTAATTCTGCCAAGGTTTTGAGAATACGGTGCGTTGATTCGAAAAAGATGGTTGGCGTTTTGCGCTCGGCGATTTCTTCAAATAATGTTTTACGTCCTTTTTTGTGCGGAATAAAACCTACGTACGTAAATTCATCCATTGCGAATCCGCAGGCAGAGATGGCGGTGGTGAGCGCAGAAGGTCCTGGGATTGGTATGACCGTTACACCAACTTCGAAGCATCGTTGCACAAGCTTTCCTCCTGGATCATTCACGCCTGGAGTTCCGGCGTCGCTTGTATATGCCACGTTTTTTCCTTCTTCTAATAATCCCATCACTTGCGCAAGGGACTGCTCAGAAGAATGTTCATGCACAGACACGAGCGGTTTTTTGAAGCCAAGATGCTGAAGCAATTTACCTGTCACACGCGTATCTTCGCATGCTACGGCGTCTGCCTCGCTCAAAATCCGCACAGCGCGAGCGGTTATATCCTCTAAATTTCCAATGGGTGTTGCCACCACAAAAAGGGTTCCAAACATGCCAATGTTGTATCAGGTTTCTCGATCTTCTGCGAGTCTGGCATACTAGTACCCGTATGCGAACCATTTTTACCCCTTTGGTTATTCTTCTCCTTGTTTTCCCTCTTTTAGGGTTTGGCTGTAAAAAAGATCCGGTCATAAAACCCGGAACAAACTATCCGGTGGATGCAGCGTATCCTGTGGTTCGCAAACCCTCGACAGACAAAACTGCTGCCACGGTCACTTCCACTCAAAATAAAACTCAGCCCGTGACAGCGCCGACAAAAAAAGATCCGGATATCACCTATTTGCAAAAAGTGATGGAAAATTTTGATGCAGCAAACTCATTTCGTGCAACCTTGAGCATTCCGATCAAAGATGGAACAGCCACGGGCTCTGTGGAGCTTTCGCGCGCTACCGGGCTCCATGGGAAGCTAGCGATGCCGACAAATATCACCACAGAAATTTATTTAGTTGGATCAGATATCTTTTTCCGTGCCAATACCTCGACCTGGGAGAACCTCACGAATACAGAAGAGGGCAAACAACTTGCAGAACTCTTTCGCATTGCGTTTTCTGTGGATGGATCTGGATCTACAGCGATTCCTGATACAGCACAGATTATGGGAACTGGACGCGATCCAAGCGGTTGCAAACTGTACGTCTACACAGAACCGGATCGAAATGGCTCAAATCAAATCTGCGTGAAGGACGATCTTCCTGTTCGTGTTGTGAGTCAGATGGATTATGGAAATGTGGAGGTGTATTATCGCGATTTCAATCAGCCAATTACGATTACGGCGCCGGTGAAGAAATAGGGGTGAGGCAACGGATTCTTGACGTTTTTGTTAGGTTTGGGTAGCCTGATTAGCAGTCTTTGAGACTGAGTGCTAATCTCCTTTTATGCAACCAAACCGCTTTACCCTCAAAACCCAAGAAGCCATTCAATTAGCCCATCAAATTGCTATTCAGAATGGCCAAACGCAGCTTGAACCCCTACATCTTTTGTTTGCTCTTTTGGAGCAAGAAGACGGGGTTGTTGTCGCTATTTTAAAGAAACTTGCCACTCCTATTCCAGCTTTGAAAATCGGGACGGAAGAGGCTTTAAACCAGCTCCCTAAAATCCAGACGTCTGGCAACATGGGGCAGATTCTTCTCTCCCCTGACATGGGACGCTTGTTGGGCGCATCCGAGAACGCGGCCAAACATTTTAAAGATGAATATATTTCCACCGAACATTTGCTTCTTGCCATGGCTGATGGACGCGATACGGTTGCGACCCTCCTTGCTCAACATGGAGTCGTGACAGAAGCTATTTTGAAAGCGCTGAAAGATGTGCGCGGAAATGTAACGATTGATTCTCCAGAACCAGAAAAAGCGTACCAGGCCCTTGAGAAGTATTCGCGGAATCTCACAGCGCTCGCGCAACAAGAAAAACTCGATCCTGTGATTGGACGCGATGATGAGATTCGTCGTGTCATGCAAATTTTATTGCGTCGCACAAAAAACAATCCTGTCTTGATTGGAGAACCTGGCACCGGCAAAACCGCGATTGTGGAAGGCTTGGCTCAACGTATTGTGGCTGGCGATGTTCCTGAATCATTGAAAGATAAAGAAGTGATTGCCTTGGACATTGGCGCGCTTGTGGCTGGCACAAAGTTTCGCGGAGAATTTGAAGAACGTATTAAAGCGGTGCTGAAAGAAGTGGAAAAATCTGCGGGAAAAATTATTTTGTTTATTGATGAACTGCACACTTTGGTTGGTGCAGGCGCTTCTGGCGAAGGCGGGACTCTCGACGCATCTAATCTTTTGAAACCAGCGCTTGCTCGCGGACAATTGCGTGCGGTTGGAGCGACGACTCTGCAGGAATATCAAAAATATATTGAGAAGGATGGAGCCTTGGCGCGCCGTTTTCAACCCGTGCTCGTGGAAGAACCAAGCGAAGAAGATACGATTGCGATCTTGCGCGGGATCAAGGACAAATACGAATTGCATAGTGGCGTGCGCATCACGGATGCCTCCATTGTGGCGGCTGTTTCGCTTTCCACGCGCTATATCACAGATCGCTTTTTACCGGATAAGGCCGTGGATTTGATTGATGAAGCTTCGGCTGCGTTGCGTATGCAGATGGACTCACTGCCAGAAGAATTGGATAAGCTAAAACGCGAACTCATGCGTTTGGAAATTGAAAAGCGTGCGCTGTCCAAAGAAGAGGACGCGGAATCCAAAGAACGCTTGCAGGAAGTGGAACGCCACATGGCAGAAGTGCGCGAAAAAGCCGACCAGTTGGAACTTTCATGGAAAGCAGAAAAAGATGTGATCACGGAAATTCAATCATCCAAAAAAGAGATTGAAGCGCTTAAAACAGAAGCAGAAATTGCAGAACGCCGAGGTGATTTAGAACGCACATCAGAAATTCGCTATGGCCGAATCCCTGGATTGGAAAAGAAACAGAAAGAAGCGGAAACAAAATTACACACATTGCAAGGCAAGCGTGGACTGTTACGAGAAGCGGTCACGGAAGAAGATATTGCGACGATTGTGGCGCGCTGGACCGGCATTCCTGTGCAACGCATGCTCGAGTCTGAAGCAGCGAAACTTGCAAAACTAGAAGATGAACTTGCAAAACGCGTGGTCGGACAAGAAGAAGCGGTTCATGCGGTTTCAAATGCGTTGCGTCGTTCACGTGCTGGCATTGGCGAAGAAAAACGTCCGATTGGTTCGTTCTTATTCTTGGGTCCAACAGGCGTTGGTAAAACCGAACTTGCGCGAGCTTTGGCGCACACGCTCTTTAATGATGAAGATGCGATGGTGCGCGTGGATATGTCGGAATACATGGAAAAACATTCTGTCTCGCGCATGATCGGCTCCCCTCCTGGCTATGTTGGGTATGATGAGGGCGGACAGCTGACAGAAAAAATTCGTCGTCGACCCTATTCTGTGGTGCTTTTGGATGAAGTGGAAAAAGCGCATCCAGATGTGTTCAATACCTTGCTTCAGGTTTTGGAAGATGGACGACTGACAGATGGCAAAGGACGTGTGGTGAACTTTAAAAACACGATCATTATCATGACCTCGAACGTGGGTTCTGACATGATTTTGGATTGGGGCACACGACGCGGAGAGATTGGCTTTTCTGAACCGCAAGAAGAGGGCGAACGCGATGAAACAGAAATTCGCGAACGTGTGATGGGACTTTTGAAAGATCATTTCCGTCCAGAGTTCTTGAATCGCGTGGATGAAATTGTAATGTTCCACACACTCTCTAAACTTCATTTGAAGAGCATTGTGGAATTACAACTCGTACAAGTTGCGAAACGCTTGCAGGATAAGAAAATCACTCTTACGTTCACGGACAATGCCAAAGCTTTGATCGCGGAGAAAGGCTATGATCCTTCGTTTGGCGCACGACCATTAAAACGCGCTATTCAAGATCTGGTCTTGGATGAACTTGCGCTCAAGATCGTGGAAGGAACGATCAAAGAAGGTGATACGATCGAGATTGATGCGGATAAAGAAAAAATTATTATTCGATAACCGCCCTTCGCCCATCACCCTCCGCATGAAGCTATGGGTGATCTTCAAAGGCTACGGGTGATATTTGCAGCAAATAAAAAGCCCCGGGTCAGCTGACCTGGGGTTTTTAGAAAAAAGGGAATGAACGATGCGGGCAGAACTACTCCAGCGAGATTGCCATGTCCCAGATCTCTTCCTCGCCGACGTAGATCCGGTAGACGCACTTCTCGCCAAGCCCCTGTGGAGCTGCGAGGAAACGGAATTCTGATTCATCGACCATGACCTTGGTGAACTTCCCATCCTCGCCGAGCGAACTCAGAGCCGTTTCGAACTCGTTCGATAGGGCTCGGAACACGATCTGGTTGTCGCTACCCAGCGTCATGATGGCCTGAATGGGTGCAAGTTGCCCGTCCAGCCGCGAGAGCAGAATCAGATCGCAACGCGAGTCCACTCCGAACAAGATCGGATGCCCGATGGACAGACCACCCTTGCGTTCGCGCGTGTTACTGATCGTCCTTTCAGCCGTGAAACGGACTTTCAACATGGCCGTGCCTCCTATTCTCCTTGTGTGGAATGATCATGTGCAGTGTATAGAAAAAAATACAAAAAAGTCAACCCCTTGGCTGACTTTTTATAGGCCTCTTTTTTACGCTTGCGCTGCAAGATAGGTGGCGATCGTCGCGGCTGTTTCGCCGCGTAAAACCAAGGAACCAAGACTCACGAGCGCGCACCCTGCTTTTTTCGCCATCTCTATTTCCTCCTCATCCCATCCTCCTTCGGGTCCGATAAAGAGACCGACTGACTCGTCTGGGATTTTTGCAGAAGAAAGAGGTGGAAGACCCTCTGTATGAAAAAAGAAATTGACTTTATTTTTTTGCGCAGCGGTTAGCGCCTCTTCAAACGTTGTCTGACCATGAATCAACGGAATGCGGCCACGGCCTGATTGTTCAGCCGCTTCTTTTGCAATCTCCTGCAAGCGTTCGCGCTTGATTCCGAGCTTGACCGTCCGATTTGAAATGATCGGGATCAGCTCTGCCACGCCAACTTCTGTTGCTTTTTGCACAATCCATTCTGTGTTTTCTCGCTTTAGAATCGAGAAATACAACACCAACCGTCTTTTTGGTTCATGTACATTTTCTCGTTCTTCTATTTTTTGCATCAAGATTCCTGTTTTTTCTGTTTGGAGAACCTCTGCTTCTGTTTCTTTTCCATCACCCGCGCAAAGAATCACACGCTCCCCTGCTTGCAGATGAAGGACGTCGCGCATTTGATGCACGATCTCTTTTTCTGAGATGACAATCTCCCCTTCTTGTTCTTTCCATGTGCAAAAAAATCGGTGTTGTTTCATAAAAAGCAAAATGCCGGCTGAATTGCCGGCATTTGTATCATTCTTTTATTCGTCTTTCAAGCCCTTTAGATATCCCTCCATAGATTTCCATCGGCCCATGAGAAACGTACGGACCTGTGGAATCTCTTTTTGGGCGAGATCCTTGCCTTTTGTGTAGTACGCAATCACATGCTCCACGATTTCTGCATATTTTTCTTTGGAAATATGCTCCATGCCCTGGATCTTCTTCATGACCTGGGCTTGTAGTTGCAAAGCTTTTTTCTGCGCGTCTTTGGTTAATTCCTTTCCTTTACGCGATTGAAGAAAAAAACCGGCGGCAACACCGAGCGCGGCGCCCACCATGAGGCCAGCGCCTAAATGAGATGATTTTTTTACCATAATTTTAGATAGAACACGCGGCACATTTAATTTCGGACTTTGGGATAGACGCGTTGCAAGGCTCGCACTTGCACTCCTCACCGTTACACGTCATCGCCTCCCCGCACGTTGGACACACGACTTCTGATTCAAGAAGTGGCGCTCCACACTGCGCACAAGACATATCCATACGCAATAAATAAAGAATAAACCGCGGATACTGTATCATCCGCGTCTTCACTTCTCAATCTCTTTTTCCGTGTGTCAAGTATCCGTACGCAACCAATACGTGATTCTTCGTTTTGCTTCTTGGACTCCTGGCTGATCAAACGCGTTTACATCTAATAGCTCCCCCAGACAGGCTGTGGCAAGCATAAAGCATTGAAAGAGCTCACCGAGAACACGCGGAGACAGTGATGGGATGAATAATGTTCCATTTGGCCGTTTTTCGAATGCCAGTGCTTCTGCTGTTGCCTTTCGTTCTGCGTGGATTACGTCTGAAAGCTTTCGCCCTGGCAATCCGTAAAGAGCTGCCGTAGGCGCTGGAAGCTTTGGGATCACGAAATCCTGGTCAAACTTTTCTACTTCTAAAAATGTGATGAGTTTGTCTGATGGACCTTCCATGTAGAGCTGGATCTGAGAGTGTTGATCGGTTGCGCCCAATCCTGCGATGGGCGTTGGCCCCATAGAAATAGCCAGGCCTCCGCGATTTTGCATCTTGCCCAAGCTCTCTGCGATGAGCTGACGATACCAGCGCGCGAATGAGGAAAGCTCGGCTGCGTAGGGCATCAACACCCACAAAGAACGATGATTGCGGTAGCCTTCTGCATGAAGCGCAGCAAATACGGCTGGCAGCTGTTCGCGAATCGTCTGTCTTTCAAACAAGCGCGTTTGCATTCGTGCGCCCGCCAAGAGTTCTTTGATGGAAATGCCAGCCCAAGCCGCAGGAAAAAGACCGACGTCTGACAAAACAGAAAATCGCCCTCCTGTATTTCGTGGCACAAGGAGCGTGTGATAGCCCTCTAGCCGACTCCACTCGGCTAAGGTTCCTTCTTCTTTGTCGGTTGTCGCGATAATCTGCGAAGCCCATTTTGTTCCTGTATTTTTTTTGAGTAGGTCGCGCACAATTAAAAACGCGGACATGGGTTCGAGCGTATCTCCAGACTTTGAAATAATGTTGACGACGGTTTTTTTCCAGTTGATCTGACCAAGCGTAGCTGCGAGCTCTTGCGGATCTGTGTTTGCCCCTGCAAATAGCACCTGCTTTTTATGCGGAAGCGCTTCGAGGATGGCTCGCGCCCCTAAATCAGAACCGCCGATCCCCAACACGAGCAGAGTATCGAAGGCTTTTGTCTTTGCCACCATTTTTTCTATGCGCTCAACCATGGTTTCGTCGTCTGGCCCCAAAATCCATCCCTGTTCTTTGCGACGTGCCATGCCCAAAATTTCTGTGCGCGCATCTTTGAGCGCCCACGTATATTTATTCACAATGTCTCCGACTGATTCATCAGACGGCAACATCATCCACGCGGGATCATACCGCAGGACGGAATGAGCGGGCATACAACACTAAGAGTGTACCATAAACCGCCCATGATCGCGCAGATGTGATATGATAATTGCGGTCTATGTCTGTCCGTCCTTTGTTTGATTTCATTGCTATTGGCGATTCGACCTTGGATGTTTTTTTACATATTCACCACGCCTCTGTCGCCTGCCAACTCCATAAAGAACAATGCATCTTGTGTTTTGAGTACGCGAATAAAATTCCCGTGGAAGCTGTTGTTAAGGTTCCGGGTGCTGGCAACGCATCAAACGTGGCGGTTGGTGCTGAACGTTTAGGGCTGCGGAGCGCGATCGTGAGTATTGTTGGCAATGATGAGGTTGGCCAAGAAATTATCCGCGGATGGAAAAAAGCCCATGTAGCGACGACCTATGTGCGCGTGGATCCAAAAGCAGAGACAAACTATTCTACGGTTTTAGATTTTCATGGGGAGCGAACGATTTTGGTTTACAGCCGTCCTCGACGCTACACTTTGCCGGACCTGGATGGCGCGCATTGGATTTATTACACAGCCTTAGGTCCTGGACACGCTAAACTTGAACGCCAGCTTCTTAAACATCTTTCCAAACATCCAGCGCAGCGCCTTGTCTTTAATCCTGGCTCTAAACAGCTAGAACGCAACCTTCGCTCTCTCACCCCTGTGATTGCGCGCTCTTCTGTTTTTATTGTGAACAAAGAAGAGGCAATGCGTCTTCTGGAAGATGGAGATCGTCCTATGGGTAATCTCCTTCTCAGCTTTCATCGTTTGGGGGCCGAAATAGTGGTTATCACGGATGGACGCAATGGCTCGTACGCCACAGATGGAAAACGCTCCTGGTTCTGCCCTGTATTCCCAGGCAAAACCGTTGAGATGACAGGTGCTGGGGATAGCTATGGAATTGGTTTTGTGAGCGCCCTGTTTCATGGACATGATGTTCCAGACGCCATGCGCTGGGGATCTGCCAATGCATGGAGCGTTGTCAAAAAAATTGGGCCTCAGGCTGGACTTTTGAATAAAAAAGAAATGGTTGGTTTATTGAAACAATTCCGTCGCGTTCAACCAAAACTTCTTGAACTTTGATCTATGCTCGTTTCTGCCAAATCTGTTTTGATAAAGGCGCGTGCACACCACTACGCGGTCCCGGCTTTTAATATCAACAACTTAGAGATTTTGAAATCTGTGATGCGGGCGGCTATTGAGCTTAAGAGCCCTGTGATTGTTCAGACGAGCGAGGGCGCGATTGAATATGCTGGCATGGACTATTTGATTGCTATGGTGCGCGTAGCTGCAGAAGCTCCCCTGCCTGTTGTTTTACATGTAGACCATGGCAAAGATCTGAAAATTTTAAAGCGAGCGATTGATTCTGGTTATACGAGCGTTATGTTTGATGGCTCGTCGCTTGCGTATGATGCGAACATAAAATCTACAAAGCAGGTGGTGAAATGGGCGCATGCAAAAGATATTTCCGTGGAAGCAGAGATTGGGGCGATTGCTGGTATGGAGGATTTTGTGAACGTGAAAGCGCGTGATGCGGCTCTCACACAACCAGAACAAGCCCTCGCCTTTGCAGAAGCTACGGGATGTGACTCGCTTGCGGTCGCGATTGGCACAGCACATGGCGCTTATAAATTTAAAGGCAAGACACATTTGGATATTGAACGTTTGGAAAAGATCGCGGAGCTTGTTTCTTTGCCCCTTGTTTTGCATGGCGCCTCTGGCGTGCTTGAGGATGTCGTGAAACTAGCAGAACACTATGGGGCAAAACTTGGCAAAGCGCGTGGGGTGTTGGACGAAGATATTAAAGAAGCCATCAAACATGGGGTTGCGAAAGTGAACATTGATACAGATCTGCGCCTTGCGTTTACGGCTGGCATTCATGAGGCTGTTGCAGACCTTCCGCAAGTTATTGACCCTCGAAAACTTCTTGAGAGCGCAAGTCTACTCATTACTGAGGTCGCTAAACGCAAGATTCGTATTTTTGGCAGTGCTGGCAAAGCCTAATTTTATGATTTTACGCAAATCAACCATTAATAAGCTTGGGTGGATTGGGGCTATTTGCAGCCTCGTTGCCTATGCCTTGATCAGCCTTGAGATTATTCCGGTTCGCGGATGGATCTATCCTCTTTTGAACTTGAGTTCTAGCTCTTTTTTGATGCTTTCTGCTTTTAAACATAAAGATTACCCGCCCATGGCTCTGAATGTGGCGTGGTTTTTTATTGCCTTGCTTACCTTGATTCTCTTTTTCGTTCTTTGGCGTTAACCCTGATCAGGGTTGACAAAGTGCGCTTTTTAGCGTACTTTTTTTTCGTTCTTTCCGAGGAGGAAGTCATGGTCAAGATCTTTTCCCGTCCTGCGTCCCCATTCTTCCCGTCGGTCACACCCCCGTCCAAGCTCCGCCTGTTCGTGGAGGCGCTGGACAAGGAAGTCGAGTGGCTTCTCGGTCGCACGTCCTACGAGGTCGAAGAAGCTCTTCGTCTTGTTCAGGGCTTCAGCGATCACCTTCTGGGCCGTCTTGTCATCAGGGGCCGCGTGCTCGAGAGCACCGCCTTCCTGCTCATGCTCGGCTCAGCGTTCTACGTCTCCGAGCACCTTCCCCGCCTGCCGTGGACCAAGCTCCGCGTTTCGTGGGGCCGTCGCCCGCAGTCGACCCCGGTGCACATCAACTAGCCTCGCGCTCCTTCTTTTTTCTTCGACCCCCCGGCAAGCACACGCCATTGGGGGTCTTTTTTGTTACACTAGAGCCATCTATGCTTGCCCACGAGTTTCCCCATCGGATGCTCTTTGAGTTTTCCTATTGGAATACCATGCAAGATGTGGCGTTTAAACCGCGTGCCTATCAGCTTGCTGCCGAGTCTGTGGCTGCGCTTGGTCCTGAGGTTCAAGAAGCCTGGAAACAAGGCGGAATAAAAGCGCTGAAAGACTTGCCGAGCATTGGTCAGGCAACAGCAGAAAAGATGGATGAGTATTTTCGAACAGGGCACGTGAAAGAATATGAGGCGCTCAAAAAGCAGTTTCCTGTTGATATCTGGGGACTTTCCCGCATTGAAGGACTTGGGCCAAAAAACATCTTTGAACTTTGGAAGACTTTGCATATCAAAACTGTAGCGGATTTGAAGAAAGCGATCCGCGCGAAGAAGATAAGGGCGCTTCCTGGATTTGGAGAGAAAAGTGAAGAAAAACTTTCGCGCTGGCTTTTGCTTTTAGAGCAATCGGGCTGACGCATCCTCTTGGGCACGGTTCTCCCACTGGATGAAACGATCGTCAAAAAACTTTCTCACGTCTCTGGTGTTTCGCGCGTAGCGTACGCTGGATCACTTCGCCGTATGCAAGAAACGATTGGCGATATTGATTTGATTGCCACAACAGATGACCCTAAAAAAGTGATGCATACGTTTGTGACTCTTCCGGAAGTTTCGTCTGTTCATGAACAGGGCGCGACACGCTCTTCGGTGCGGTTGCACATTGGGATTGATGCGGATTTGCGCGTGGTTTCTGATAAAGTCTATGGCGCGACATTGCAATATTTTACGGGCGATCGTAGACACAATGTTTTGCTCCGAGAGCTTGCCATCAAGCAAGGCTATAAACTCAATGAGTACGGATTGTTTCGTGGAAGAAAGCTGATTGCCTGCGCCACAGAAGAAGAAATTTATACAGCGCTTGGCATGGAAACGCCTCCGCCAGAGATTCGGATTGGGGCGGATGAATTACCTCTCGCGCAAAAACATCAGCTCCCCTCTCTTTTGCCTTATGGATCTGTGCGCGGAGATTTACAGACGCATACAGAATGGACAGATGGAGATTCAACGATCGAAGAAATGGCGCAAGCCGCGAAAGAACATGGTCTCGATTATTTTGCGATCACGGATCATACGAAGTCGCTCGCGTTTTTGGGCGGAATGGATGATAAAAAGATGCTTTCACAAGGAAAAGCGATTGATCGCGTGAATGCAAAGGGTGGATTTATCCCGATTTTGAAAGGTGCGGAGGTGGATATTCTTGCAGACGGATCCCTGGATTTGAAAGATTCGACGCTCGAGGGCTTGGACTGGGTTGGTATTTCGGTTCATTCAGGCTTTCGTATGTCTGAAGCCGCTATGACGAAGCGCGTGATCAAAGCCATGAGTCACCCTGCAGTGCATTGCTTTTTTCATCCGACTGGACGATTGATCAATAAACGCGAACCCTATGCGTTGAATATGAAAGAGGTGCTCGCTGCTGCGAAAAAATACCATGTTGCTTTGGAAATAAATGCTTCACCTGAACGATTGGATTTGAAAGATTTACACGTGCGTATGGCGATTGAGGCAGGAGTTCCGCTCACCATCAGCACAGATGCACATGATCCATCGCATTTTGGGTATTTGCGCTATGGAGAAGGCGTGGCGCGACGCGGATGGGCAACAAAAGCGGATATTTTGAATGCAAAACCTTTGAAGGAGTTGAAGGCTTGGATTGCGAAGAAAAAGAAATAAAAAAACAAAAAATCCTGCAAAAGCAGGATTTTTTATTGGTGCCCGAGGCGGGGGTCGAACCCGCATGCCTTGTGGGCAAAGGATTTTAAGTCCTTCGTGTATACCAATTCCACCACCCGGGCTCGCCGATTTTTTATCACGCCTTTTCTTTTTTGTCATCCCCCTTCCCTTCTTTCCATGCCCGAACCACTTCCACGATCATAGGAACCAGGGAAAGAATGATGATCATGATAACAACCAATCCAAAGTTCTGTTTTACGATCGGAATATTGCCAAAGAAATATCCTCCGAATGTGAACAGAGAAATCCAGAGCAGCCCGCCTATCACATTGAAGGAAAAGAACTTCTTGTAGGACATCTGCCCAACCCCTGCGATGAATGGGGCAAACGTACGAACAATAGGAACAAAGCGCGCGAGGACAATAGCTTTGGCTCCATATTTTTCAAAAAACTTTTGCGTGCGTTCTACGTGTTTTTTTTGAATGAACTTTGAATGCTCTTGCGCGAGCAGACGCGAACCGATTGTGCGCCCAATCCAATAATTCACGGTGTCTCCGACAATAGCTGCAACTGCAAGCAGAAGAAACAAGGGAAGGATTTTGAGCGCTCCGCTTGCGGCAAACGTACCGGCTGCAAAAATGAGCGAATCGCCCGGCAAAAATGGGGTGACAACCAGCCCAGTCTCACAAAAAATAATAACAAACAGTAAGCCGTAGGTCAGAGAACCGTATTGCGTAATGACGATGCTGAGATATTTATCCAAATGGAGAAACACTTCGATTGCCTGTAAAAACCAAGACATAGATTTCATTATTCTAGGCTCCTTTTGGCTTTATGCCAATTGCTTCACCATATACGTTCCTTGTTTGTGATATCCCAACAGACGATAGTAGGCGCGCACACCGACTCCGCTAATCACGGCCATGCGTTTGCTTTTGTGTTTTTTGGCGATGGCTTCTGCTTCTTTCATGAGTTTTCGACCGAGTCCCTTGTGTTGAACCGCTTCTTTGCGCACTTCTTCGATATCCAGCGCCTGACCATAGGTATGAAGTTCGCGGATGAAGGCAGCGCCCTTGATTTCTGGCATGGCTTTTTCTATTTCCTCGCGCTCCGCATCTTTTTTAGAAGATGTATCTGGCAAACGGAGGCGCGCAAAAGCCAGGAGCGTGGTTCTTGCCACGTCTTCTATGCTTAAAAAGTATTCTGTTCCGCCTGCGCTTTCATAAGACTCGACGAAAAGCTTGGTTTTTGTTTTTGGATGCAAGGTTGGGCGATGACCAGCCTCACGACAACGCAAACAATGGCACTCCATCCCCTGCTTCAACATGTACGCTTTCACCACATCACGCAGATGGCTTGCTTTGTTGCCTCCAGCGATCTCTGGAGTTGGAAAATCTCGAATCACGCGCGAAATACGACAATAGCGCGGAACGCTCGCCTTCATTTTAGCTAAGAGCTGGATGAGTTTTGTGCCTTCGAGTGGCTTGAACAAACCTTTTGCATACCAATCTGCTAATTCAGCGGATGGAAGAACCACGCATGGGTACAACTTGACCATGTCGGGTTGAAAACGCGGATCTGAGAAAAGTTTTTTGAAGAGAAGAAGGTCTTTTGCGGGCGTGGATCCTGGCTGACCTGGCATGATGTGATAGTCCACCTTGAATCCTGCCATTTTTAGAAGATGTGTTGCATGAACAATATCTTGAACCGTGTGTCCGCGTTTGGTTTTTTTAAGGAGCGCGTCGTCTGGTGATTGCACGCCTAATTCCACGCGCGTCACACCGAGGGAGCGCAACCGGACAATCTCTTTTGTGGTGATCCAGTCTGGTCTAGTTTCAATCGTGAGACCGATGACCCGATATTTTGCGCTCTCATTCATTTTTTGCGCTTGCTCATGGGTTCGCGCGCTTCTGGCTTTGCCATTGTCCAATCGGTTCGCTCCATCAAAACAACGCTTGATAAACCATTCGCGATATTTCCACGTGTACGCTGACCAAGTTCCGCCTTTAATAATCAATTCTATTTTTTTGGCCTCGTGTCCGTTTCCTTCGAGCATTTGCACACGTCTTCGCACTTGCTGATACGGATCGAATTTCAATGACAAAGCACGCGCAGCAGCTGGTTCTGTGGCCAGATAGCTTTTTGGCATACGTGCATCCAGCGGACAGTAAACGCAACGACCAGGACACGGAAACGGTTTGGTTAAAACTGTGATCGGAACCACGCCTGAGTCTGTGCGCACGGTTTTGATACGCATCATTTTTTCCATGGCTGGATTGTTCCCGCCAAGTGTTCGATACGCCTCCCAAAGCACAGCGCCCTTTGGATACCGAAAAGACGTGCTCGTGAGATATTTGCGAATAACCTCATCCAGCTCCTTTTTTGTGCTGATTTTGCGTTCCAAAGCCTCTTTCATGATCTTATAGACCACGGCTTTTGGTGGACGAATCTGCTCTTGCATGATGAGATAACCTTATCATGAATCCCCGTCTTGCCAAGGCTTTGACTCAATCTGTTGCTCAATTCTATCGCGAGCATGGCGATGCGTTTTCGCGTACGCGCCAAGGTGCTTGGGCAGAGGAAGGGCTGATTCATCAGCTTTTGACTCCGGGCATGACTGTGGTGGATGTTGGCGCGGGCAATGGACGACTGGCAAAACACCTTCCTCCTGGCTTGAAGTACGTGGGTTTTGAACCATCTCTTGAACTTAGACGTGCAGCTAAGCCTCTGCGTTTGAAGGTTGGAGAGCTCCCCCATCTTCCACTCGCTTCTGACATGTCTGACGCCACGGTTTGCTTGGCGGTATTTCATCATCTTTCCAATCCAGCGTTACGCAAACAATCTGTGAAAGAATTGATACGCATCACAAAGCCTGGAGGATGGATTTTTGCTTCGTCTTGGGTGTTTCCTGTTGAAAAAGCTGAGGCGATCAAAGATTCGTTGCGCGATTTTTGGTTTCCGTGGAAGGCGGAAGGCGTGGATGCAAAGCGCTATGTGCATTTATTTGATCTGAAAGAGTGGAAAGAGCTCTGGAGCTCGCCGAAATTGAACATCAAAGAGATTGGGTTGATTGGAAAAGAAAGCTGGGTGAAGGATTTGAAGGATGCGCGAAACTTTTTTGTGATTGCGCAGAAGAAAGCGTGATTTAGCCACGACACTCGCTTGAATTGACTGGGTAGGTTAGGATAAGAGGAGTTTATTCCTCTTTTTTCTTATGTCTGACATGCCTCAACCCCCTTCTCCGCAAGCTGAGAAATCTCTCGAAGCCTTTTTGGAACTGTACTTGGTGAAGAAAGCGCCTTACACGCTTCCACACAAGGTAAAACTATTTCTCGCGAAGCTCGCGCCTTGGGCAAACATCCTCGTGATTATTGTCACGCTTCCGATTATTTTGAGCGTGCTGGGTTTTAGCGCGATCGCGGTTCCATTTGCCGCGTTTGGAGGCGCCTCGTATTTGGCTTACAGCTGGTTTTGGATTGTACTTGCGCTTATTCAGGTGGTTCTTCTCTTTTTAGCGCTTCCAGGGCTTTTTAAACAATCACTTTCTGGCTGGCGTTGGATGCTGTACGCGAATCTAATCATGGTGGTTACGGGCTTGTTTCAATTCAGTATTGGATCTTTGATTAGCTCGGTGATTGGGCTGTACTTCTTGTTTCAGATTAAGGAGCTGTATAAGAAATAATTTTGAATTGACCCGGGCTGGATTCCCGCCTTCGCGGGAATGACAAAATTGAATAAAAAAACCGCTGACATTGCTGACAGCGGTGGGAAGAGAAGCCCCCCCCTTCGCGTAAAGCTTCGGGGGGCTTTAGATTTGGCGGAACGCGACGAACGTCTTATCCGCGCCCCAGTTCCGTGCCTCTGTGATCGCTTGTAGATCAAGTGTGTAGGACTCTGGTTTTCCCGGCTCATTGCAATGGCCGGACGTGTAGCGGAAGGAGTAGCCGTAGATGTCCTTGGATTCTGCATTCGGCCGATAGCAGTCCTTGTCTTCGTTCGGCAACAGGAAGAAGCGACTTGCTGGAGCCACGAAACCAGTTGGCTGCTTCCTCGCGAGCCACTTGAAGAACAGGGCCGGATTTGCAACAAGATGATTCTCGAACATACTTGTCCGCAGCTCATGAGGTGTTGGACCGGAGTCCCAGAATCTCCGCGTCAGAACCTCGTAGGTACATCGCGAGCACGGGAGGTCCATGACCGGTACAGTGTTTGCTTTATTCGGCCAGTTATCAAGAAGGTCCGGATTGATTCGTACGCGGCTCGAGAACACGGACGTCAGCCACGCGAACGACGAGAAGTGTCCGGGAGGGTCAAGGCGCACGGGCCCCAACTCGTCGATGCGATCCCACGGCATGATGCTGCGCTGCAACTTGCCTGGATCGATCTTGCCTTCGTGGATGCGGTTCGTGATCTCTTGGATCAGACCCCAATGTTGCAAGAACGTTTGGACTTCACCTTCGGCGTAATCCCATCCTGCCTCTTCCATGCGCTCGAGCACTGCTCTTGCCTGGCCAAAGGATGCCCTGTTTGACATGGCATTCCCCTTTCTTCTGTGGCATTCCGCTGTCTCCCCTGTTGGAGCGGATGCCGGGTGAAAGAACAGAGCTAACCCTAGACATGTTTTGGCAAAAAGTCAACCCTTCCTCTATGATACGATCAACCTATGGATGAAGAACCACGGATCATGGAACCTGACATGCAAGAAGCTGAACGTGGCTTTGATTTGGCATTGCGTCCAAAGAATCTTGAGGAATTTGTTGGACAGCCAAAGGTGAAAGAGAATTTGCGGATTTTTTTACAGGCAGCAAAAGGACGCAGTGAACCGTGCGAGCACATTTTGCTGTATGGTCCTCCTGGATTAGGAAAGACCTCGCTTGCGCATGTGATTGGCAATGAAATGGGAACACACGTGAAGGTGACGAGCGGACCAGCTTTGGAGCGCGTGGGAGATTTGGCAGCTATTCTCACCAACTTGGAAGAAGGCGATATTTTATTTATCGATGAGGTGCATCGCATGAATCGCTCGATTGAAGAGGTCTTGTATCCGGCCATGGAAGATTTTGCGTTGGACATTGTGATTGGCAAAGGCCCAACCGCGCGCACGCTTCGCTTGGATTTGAAACGGTTCACCTTAATTGGGGCGACCACGCGTCTTTCGCTTCTCTCCTCCCCTCTTCGCGATCGCTTTGGCGTGACCTATCACTTGGATTTTTATGGGACGGATGAAATGAAACAGATTTTGGATCGCAGTTCTCGGCTTTTGCAGATTGAAGCGTCTGGACCCTCGCTTGAGTTGATTGCTGGACGCGCACGACGAACGCCCCGCATTGGCAATAGGTTGTTGCGACGGGTTCGCGATTTTGCGCAGGTGATGAACGAAGGACGATTGGATCAAGATGCGGTTGAACGCGCGTTGAATGGATTGGAAATTGATCGACGCGGACTGGATGAAGCAGATCGACGCACATTGCGCTGTTTGATTGAAAAGTTTCAGGGCGGGCCCGTGGGGCTTACGACACTCGCTGCGGCGACGGCTGAAGAAGTGGAAACGCTCGAAGAAGTGATTGAACCATTTCTTTTGCAGGAAGGATTGATCCAACGCACACCGCGCGGACGACTTGCCACAGACGCAGCGTATCTGCACCTTGGCTTTCCTGTGCCTGATCGACAGAGTATAATCAATTCATGATTCCTCTTATTTGGCTTCTTCTTGGGTGGCTCGTGCTTATGGCGATCTTTGCCATTGCTACGCTCCTCACAGTTTCGGTGTATGTCCGCTATGGCGTGGCATATGCCTCCACCTATCTTGCTTCTGCAGCTTTTCTGGGCGTGATCGCCTTGGTTTTGATTGTAACGGGCCTCAAGCTGTTGATGGTTGATTGGAGCTCTTCTTTAAACCTCTATTCTGGATTCAATCCCTCACTTTACTAACCATGCTCAATCTCAAGAGTCTCCCGAATAGCGCCCCAGACGAAAAGATCGTCTATTTGCTTCGGCGCCATCCCCTCACCTTGTTTTGGCTTGGGTTTTGTTACCTCGCCTCCCTTATTCTTCCTTTTGTTACCTGGTGGTACTTGGGGGGGTATCAGTCCTGGCTTTT
>CAYUCD010000003.1:0-21115 GCA_964443265.1 uncultured Gammaproteobacteria bacterium
CCCTCCGGGGGCATCGATTGTTCTTTCTGTTGGCGGTATGGACCGTGCGCATGCGTTTAAAGGTGTGTTTGAACTTTTGCGAGCTCTCACGTTGCTTGATCCGTCTGTGCACGGCATGTTTGTTGGCCAAGGGGAGCTTCGACCTTTGTATGAAGCAGAAGCAGAGAAGTTAGGCCTTCGTTCACGCGTTCATTTTTTAGGTCGCGTGGATGATGAGACGTTGCGCGATGCGTTTCGCAGTGCGGATGTGTTTGCGTTTCCTTCTACGAGCGGAGCAGAAGCTTTTGGCCTTGTTGCCGCAGAAGCACAGGCATGTGGATTGCCGGTGGTTGCATCTTCGTTGCCAGGTGTTCGAACAGTTGTCCGTCACGGAGAGACCGGTCTTTTGGTTTCTCCGAAGGATGTGGAGGCTCTCGCGTCCGCGCTTGCACAGCTTTTGCATGATCCGATTTTGCGAAAAACCATGGGCATGCATGCGGCAACACGCGCGCACGATCGTTTTTCTTGGGATCGGCATGTGGATCAGCTTATGGAGGTTTATCGTTCCCTATGTCACGCATCGCTTTCTTAACGAACGATGACCCGGCGCACCCTCGCGGAGGCGCAGGGCGCATTGTGGCAGAGCAGATGCGCTTGTTGCGCGAAGCTGGACACGATGTCCGTGTTTTTGTTCCCTCACTTGATTGGCTCGCTCAACCGTTTTGGAAACGTCTTTTTTATCATGTTCAAGATCTTGGGGCGCATGCTGTTTTGGTCCGCGATCTTTCTGCGTGGAAACCAGACGTGTTGATTTCACATAATGTCACAGGTTGTGGTTTTGGCACGGCGCGTGCGATTCAACAGCGGGCCGTGCGATGGATCCATGTGTTGCATGATGTTCAGCTGTTTCAGCCTTCCGGCTTTTTATTGGATGCGACGCGTATTACTTTTTCTCAGCGTTTTTGGTCTTGGGTTCGTCGTGTTTCTTTTGGCGCACCGGATTTGATTCTTTCGCCAACGCAATGGCTCTTGGATCAACACGTGCGACGTGGATGGTTTTTGAAAAGCCAAAAAGAGGTTTTGCCTAATCCCGGATTTAAACGAGAGATGTTTGTGCGCACGCCGCATAATCCTTTACGTCTTTTGTATGTGGCGCGCTTAGAAAAGGACAAGGGAATTGATGTGATCGCTGGTCTTGTTTCTCGTTTATCTTCTGTTGAGTGGCATTTGGTTGGTGAAGGATCATGGCGTTCTTTTTTTGAAAAACAATCATCGGTTGTGCTTCATGGACGCGTGTCACGAGAAGCTGTGTTGGATCTTATGCGTACCTCAGATGTGTTGCTTGTGCCTTCACGCATGGAAGAGAATCAGCCGACCGTTATTTTAGATGCGGCAGCAGTTGGATTGCCGGTCGTTGCTTCTCCTAAAGGAGGAATTCAAGAGACGCTTCAAGAAAAAGGCGCTGTGTGCGCGTTGCATGATTTGGATGCTTGGGCACGGGCTATTGGTGTGTTGCGCGACGTGTCTGTGTTTGCACAGCAAAGCGAGGCGATTGGTTCGCTTACATCACAGCACGATGCGGAAGTTTATGGTCAGCGCTTGTTATCGTTTTTGATTTCAAAGCGATAAATCGTGACTTGATCTTGAATAGAAATAGTTTGATCGGCGATGGCGGCAAGTTCTTGTCCGACCCGATCCGCGTCCCACCAATATTGATTTAATACAACGTAGACGCGTGAAGATTGACCAAGGGTTGCGGCTGCTTGGATTGTCTCTTGAGAAATATCTTTTCCGGTTGCGCGCAGAAATAGATCGTAGAGTGGACCGCCTGTTGGAATGGGATAATAAAATACATCGTTCGCTGCGTACCGTTTAAAGCCAAAGGCTTCGACAGCGGCAGCAGAAACGGTTTGATTTGCGAGCACGGTGTAGGCCGTGTTTTTTGCATCTTGATCAATCCAGCGCACAGCTTCTTGGTCAGCCGTGCCTACACTCCACCCATGTCCAATTATGCCCGCGTCATGTCGAGGAAGGGCGAGATAGGCGTTTGCTGCTTGAATACCCATGCAGAGCGCAAGAATCGTTATGATGGCAGACGTACGAAGGATGGTGATGCGCGCAAGAAGATAGGCGAGTCCTTGGAGTGCAGGAAGAAGCCAGAGGAGTTGCGCGATAAGGAATAAGCGCTCGGCGTAGTTACCGCGCTCGTAATCAATCAAGAAGCTGAATTCGCCAGTTGTTTTTAGAAGAAGACCTGCGAAGCTTGTGCTAAGACCTGCGAAGAATAAGGCGATCCAGTAGGCGCGGCGTGTTTTATCTTTTTGTATGGCGATGCAGGCGGAAATGAAGAGGAAGAGGGGAAGGAGGAATTGAATGCTTGTGATCCAGTCAACGAAAAGAGCGATGACGGTTGCAGGTGGAATGAGACGTTGAAAAAAAGATGCGTAGGTTGAGAGGGAAAAGAGTGCGCCTGCATTCCAAACCATGGTTGCGGATGAGTGAAGGCTATTCCAAAAAAAAGCGAGAGGCGTGATTGCTCCGATTCCTATGATACAAAGCCAAGCAATGGGTGAACGAAGTAGATTCCAGTTCTCCTCCTTTTTTTTGTGCAGGTTGATCCAAAAAAGAAGAACGACGGTTATGAGAAAGGGGAGCCCAGCAAGTGGGTGTGTGGCAAGCGACCAGAGCGCAAGGAGTATTGAAGGGAGCGGATGAATGAAGCGCGTCCGATTGCCAATAGCGAGAGCTACGGCGCCAAGGCCAAGAAGATAGGCGAAGGATTGCGGAGTTGTGGCAACAAAAAGACTTAATGGGAGCAGAAGTGTTATGCCGGCGATCAACCAAGATGCTTCGCGTTTGATAGTTAAGAAGAGCCAAGGGAGGAGAGCGGTGAGAAGCGGGACAAGAAGAATATCGATTGTACGCAGAGACGCGGGCAGCCAACGAGCAAGCGCGGTTACAAAAACATATTGCCCAATATAATATGGCGGCTTAGGCAAGAGCGTTCCTGTTTGAAGCATGGTTTGCTCGCCGGCGCGATGTAAAAATCCATCAAAACCAAAACCGAGTTGATAAACAGCTGGAGCGATCAATGTGGTCGCAAGAAGCGAAAGGCTGCTGCACACAGCTGTCAGGATCGGAGATTGGACACGCCATGCAGCGAGAAGTGTACAGAGCCAGAGGACGGCGATCGCAAGAAGTGTGCCGTGAAGAAGTAGTGGCCATGGTGTTCGCATGCTTTGTGTGGTTCCTGCTTGTGCGATCGAGAAAAGAATAAAGGTAAAAGCAGCGATCGCGACAAGAAGGATCCCTATGGTCCACAGATTTGCTTTTGCGGGTTTATCTGAAGGAGCTATTTCTTCCTCTTCTGTTCGCCAAAAATATTGGCCAAGCCAGACGCCACCTATGGCGAGTATGGCGCAGACGATGTCGCTTATGACCCCCAAACGGGCGCCAAGGTAATAGCAGATGGTTTCAAGTAAACAAAAAAGAGCTATTCCTGTGAGGAAAAAAAGCCCTATTTTTGCGATTTTCGCGTTCATACCCTGTATGGTAACTGGGTCTGGGATAGGCGTCGAGGCCACGGGTTTTAGGGTTGGCCACGGCCTCGATCCGTGTTACGCTGGTTTTGATCATGATTTCTCTTTTGATTTTTTTGGCGGTTTTGTCTGTCCTGGTTTTGATCCATGAATTGGGTCATTTTTTCGCTGCCCGGCTTATGGGCGTGAAAGCGGACGAATTTGGGTATGGATTTCCGCCCCGTCTTATTGCGTTTGTTCGTGAAGCGGGCAAGTGGAAACGCGTCCGATCCAAAGAAGGCGGAACGTATTCGTCAACGATTTGGTCATTGAATTGGTTGCCTTTGGGAGGTTTTGTGCGTTTGAAAGGCGAAGAACAAAAAGACCATGATGCGGATTCATTTTTGTCCAAAGGTTTTTTTGCTCGTTTCTTTATTTTGATTGCTGGTGTGTTCATGAACTGGATTTTGGCGGCTATTATTTTTTCAACTGCTTTTTGCATTGGCGTGCCCATGGAATTGCAGGGGCTTCCTGCAAATGCCGTGATTCAGGATGCGCGTGTTCAGATTGTGGATGTGGTGAAGGATCTGGGCGCTGCACAAGCTGGGATTAAAATTGGAGATGTTCTTTTAGGTGTGAACGGCGAACGCTTCACGCGCGTGGAACAAGCGCAGACGCTGTTGGGTCAAGCTTCTCTTCAAAAAACAGCTACGCTTTTGGTGCGACGCGATACACAAGAAATGTCCTTTGATGTAACACCAGCTCTTCTTCCGTCCTTAGGTCGGCCAGGTGTTGGTCTTGCTTTGGCAGATATTGGCGTTGTCCATTTTTCTTTTTTTCGCGCCATTTATCACGGAGTTTCCATGACGTGGACGTATACGAAACTTATTATCCTTGGTCTTGTCGGGTTTATTCGTGATTTAGCTGTAACGCATAAAGTGACAGCGGATCTTTCCGGGCCCGTTGGAATTGCGGTTCTTACAGGTACGATTGCTCAACAGGGTTGGTGGTCGCTCATGCAATTCATGGCTGTATTGTCTTTAAACTTAGCGGTTATTAATTTTTTACCTATTCCTGCGTTAGATGGAGGACGTATCTTTTTCCTTTTAATCGAGTCGATTCGCCGAAAGCGTGCTTCGTTTCGTGTGGAAGGCTTGATTCATCAGATCGGATTTTTTCTTCTCCTTGCGCTTATCCTGGTTGTCACAGTGCATGATTTACGGCAGTATGGCGGAGTTATTTGGCACGGATTTAAAACTATGATTGGGCTTTCCTAATTTTACCTATGGCGTTTCATGATCAATTAGAGCAATTGCTCGTAGAAGCAAAAGAAACACTTGCGCATGCGTTATCTTTGGATGACGTGGACGCATTGGAGATTCGTTTTTTAGGACGCAAAGGTGAACTCACGAATCTGTTGAAGATGCTTGCTACGGTTTCTGCAGAAGAGCGGCCGCGTTTTGGCGCGCTGGCGAATGAAGCAAAAAAGAAGATCGAAGCGTTTATTTTGTCTTCACGTGATCGATTGAGCGCGCAAGAGGCGACGGCGCAATTTGCAGAAGAGCGCGAAGATGTGACAGAACCTGGTACACGACCACCAGAAGGACATTTGCATTTGATGACGCAAGCGATACGCGAGATTACGGATATTTTTGCGCAGGCTGGATTTACGCGCGTTCGTTATCCGGAAGTCGAATGGGATTGGTATGCGTTTGAGGCATTGAATATGCCGAAGGATCATCCAGCGCGCGATGATTGGGAAACGTTTTTTATGGATGCGCCCACGTCTGCTAAGTGGGGGAGAATGTTGTTGACTCCGCATGCGACAAGTGGAACCGCGCGTCAGCTCGCAGAACAAAAGCCACCGATTCGCACCATTAATATTTCCAAAACGTATCGTCGGCAGATTGATGTGACGCATGTGCCCGTGTTTCATCAATTCGATGGTGTGTATGCGGATAAGGGTGTTTCGATTACGCACTTGCGTGGTGTCTTAGATTATTTTGCGCGCGCCTTTTTTGGACCTGGACGCAAAACGCGTTTACGTCCGCATCATTTCCGTTTTACGGAACCCTCGTTTGAAATTGATGTCTCGTGCGGAGTTTGTGGAGGAACCGGTATGATGGGCAATAAAGAAAAATGCCGCACGTGCAAACAAGGATGGCTTGAGTTAGGCGGAGCTGGCATGTTGCATCCTTCTGTTTTGAAAGCGGCTGGTTTGGATCCGAGTGTGTATTCTGGTCTTGCGTTTGGTTGGGGCGTGGAACGTACGTATATGATGAAAGAGGGAATGCGCTTGGATGATATGCGCGTGCTTTATAAAAATGATTTGCGGTTCTTGCAACAGTTCTAAGTATGAATCTTCTTGTCTCTTACGATTGGCTCCGTTCCTATGTCGCGTTGCGCGAAACGCCAGAAGTTTTTGGCGCGCGTCTTTCGCTTTCTGGACCTGGAGTTGAGCGCATCCATTCTTTAAAAGAAGCGTTTCAACATATTACGGTTGGTCATGTGTTGAAGATGGAAGTACACCCGCATGCAGATAAATTGCATCTTGTGACGGTTGATTTAGGAACAAGACATTTGAAATTAGTGTGTGGAGGATCAAATGTGCAGGTTGATCAATGGGTGGTCGTGGCCGAAGTTGGCGCAAAGGTTCGCTGGCACGGAGAAGGGGATTTTGTGACGCTTGCGCCTGCAGAAATTCGTGGCGTGAAAAGTGAGGGGATGATTTGCGCGGCGAATGAGATTGGGTTGTTTGATGCATTTCCTCATGCAGAAAAAGAAATTTTAGATTTAGGCCAAGCGCTTCCAGACGCCAAGTTACGCGCAGGATTGAATGTGGGGGATTTGCTTGGACTTTCTTCAGACGCAATTTTAGATATTGAAGTGACCAGCAATCGTCCAGACGCGATGAATATGGTTGGGATTGCACGCGAAGCGGCTGCGGTGTTGAATCGTCCTTTGCTTTGGAAGCCTGCGCCAAAAATTAAAGCGCCTATTGGCAAGCCCTATCCTGTAACGGTGCGTGCGAAAAAAGTGTGCCCGCGATTTACGGCGATCAAGATTGAAGGCGTGAAAGTTGGCGCTTCACCTTGGTGGATGAAACGACGGTTGATCGCTGCGGGCGTGCGTCCGATCAATGTGCTCGTTGATATTACGAATTACGTGATGCTGGAATTAGGTCAACCCATGCACGTCTATGATGCAAAGAAACTTGCAGGTGAAAAATTAGATGTGCGTTTTGCCAAAGCAGGAGAGGCGTTAGCAGCTCTTGATGGCAAAACGTATTCTTTGGGCGAAACCATGCTCGTGATTGCGGATGCGGAAAAACCCGTTGGTGTGGCTGGTGTGATGGGAGGCGAGGCAACAGGTGTCACATCTGATACGGAAACGATTGTGTTTGAAGCAGCGAATTTTGATCCTGTGTCTGTGCGTCGAACCGCGCGTGCCTTGAATTTGTATTCAGATGCACAATTGCGTTTTGAAAAAGGATTATCTGTGGAAGGGCCAACAGATGCGCTCGCACGTGCCGTGGAACTTTGTTTGTCCTTAGCAGGCGGAACTATTGTGTCGAGCGTGACAGACATTCGCGAGGCTCCGTATCGCGCAGCAAAGTATACGATTGGATTGCCGGATTTTTCTGCGTTGATTGGCGTGCCATTGCAGAAGACGCAAATTTTGGAGACGCTGAAACGATTAGGATTTGGTGTGAAGATCGTTGGAAAGAAATTGACGGCGACTGTGCCTTGGTGGCGAGATCATGATATTTCCGCTGGATGTGATCTCGTGGAAGAAGTGGCGCGTGTGGTTGGCTATGCCCAGATTCCCGCGATTTTTCCAGCAGGATTGCCTACGCGTGCGGTTGATCCAGAATTGATTTGGGAGGATCGCTTAAAGACGGTTGCTAAGGGTGCAGGATTTACGGAGCTGTATAGCTATTCGTTTGTGTCTCGCGAGTTGATGACAAAAGCGGGATATGATCCAGAAAAAATGTTGCGTGTGCAAAATGCCTTGACGTCGGATTTTGTGTGCATGCGTACCACGCTTCTTCCTTCGCTTTTGCAGACGGTCGAAGAAAATCAGGATCGTTTTTCTACGCAACGGTTATTTGAAATTGCACACGTGTATTATCCAAAAGCCAACAGCTTGCCAGAGGAGCGATTGGAACTGGGCGCAGCGGTGTTTGGCGTGAAAGATGCGTGGCGCGAGGCAAAAGGATTTGTGGAACATGCGCTTGATGCGTGCGGAATTGATGTGAAAGAAGTGGATTGGCGCGCGCTCACGGACGATGCGTTTTGGCATCCAGGCCGTACGGTTCAAGCCTATTTTTCTGGAACGCTTCTTGCTACGGTTGGAGAATTGCATCCATTGATTGCAGAACGATTCAAACTCAATGATCGTGTAGCTTTGATTGATTTGCCTATTCATACGTTGCTCAAATTCGTCACAGACGCAAAACGCTATACGCCTATTCCCGCGTACCCAGAAGCAAAACGCGATTTAGCGTTTGTGATTGATCGCGATGTAACGGTTCAAATATTGTCTGCAGAGATGAAAAAAGTTTCTTCGTTGCTTACGGATGTGCAGTGGTTTGATACGTATCGCGGAGAACACGTGGAAAAAGGAAAAAAGTCTGTGGCGTTGCATTTAGTGTTTGGCGCAGCAGATAGAACGCTTGAAACAAAAGAAGTGGATGAGGCGATGGCGTTGATTCAAGTGCAGTTGGAGAAAACATTTGGGATCGTGGTTCGACGCTAGATGCTCGCTCGGGGGAATTGTGCTATTCTAGTTGTGTATGACGGTCGCTACTTTGCAAGATATTCTTTATCTCGTTGGATCCATCTGTTTGGTCTGGATCACGATCTTTTTGTGCTGGACCTTGTATCAAATTGGGAAATTGCTTAGACAAGGCAATATGGTGGTTGAGGATGTGCGCGAAAAAGTGGCGCTGTTAGAACACGGCATTGAAAAGTTGGGAACGCGATTAGCCTCTACCTCTGAATACTTGAGTTCGATTGTTGAAGGAGGAAAACAGATTGTGTCGTTGTTTCATCGGCAGAAGCAGGAAAAAAAGAAACCAACGAAAAAGTCACGGCCTTTGCCAGACATGCCGTAAGAAACAGTAAAAAAGAGCATCCGTTTCTCAAAAGAGACGGATGTTTTTGTTTTGTTGACGAAATACATTATTTTATTTAGGATTGGCCTACCTTAAACAGAGGAGGAAGCGATGCCGCACAAGGTCATCATCAACCATGGGTCCAGGTCACCCACTCTCTCTAGGAGGGTGTTTGACAAGTTGCAACGGCCATTCGATCTTTTCAGCCTGCTGCAAGGTCAGTTCGATCGACATGATCCGGACATCATCCGGGCTGTGGAAGAGCTTGGTTCCCTTGCGAACGGGAAGGGGAGCCGACTCGAAGTTGTTCCTTTGCGCGGAAACGTCTATCGGATCCTGGCTCACGTACCCTTGTGGATCTCGGATGGGGGATACCACCTTGGGGATTTCAACGAGGAAGTTCTTGAGCCGACTGGTACAAAGGACGATGAGGAGCACGTCTGGATCACGATTAAGGATTGACCGGGTTGGTGGCGGAAAATAGGCGGAAAACTTGCTAGCGGGAGCATCTCTTCTCCCGCTTTTTTTATTCTGCTAGGATGCGGACATATGCGTATTCTTGGCATTGATTATGGTTCTGCTCGTGTGGGCGTGGCTTTGGGCGACACAGAAACAAAGATCGCAAGCCCTTGGCGCGTGATCGCAAATGATGATTTAGAAGAGACAATTGATCGGCTAGGGGAGATTGCGCGACAGGAGCAGGTGGAGCAATTTGTGGTTGGTATTCCGTATCCGCTTGCAGATCAAACGCGCGTGACAGATCAAGCCAAAGAGATTCGTGTTTTTATTGAAGCGTTAAAACGATTAGGGCTAGCGATTGAAGAACAGAATGAAACGTTTTCTTCTGCAGAGGCGGCAGGACAAATGAAAGAACGCGGAGAGAGGGGAAAGCGTGATGATTTGGCGGCCATGGTCATTTTGCAATCGTTTCTTGATAAAAATGTCTTATCTTCGTGACACGGCTATTATTTTAAAGCGCGAACCTTTTCGCGAGCATGATGCGTGGGTCACGTTGTATGGACGTGAACATGGAAAGCTTGTGGGTGTTGCGCGTGGAGCAGAGCGCATGGAAGCGAAGGCGCTTGGACATTTGGAGCCATTGTCTGAAGTGGAAGTGATGATCGCCAAGGGTTCTGCGTTTGATAAAATTGCGGTTGCTCGATCGCTTTGTCCGCGTCTGCGTTTGCGGGAACGACTTCCATATCTTGCGATTGCCGGAAGTTTTTCTGCGCTTGTTTCTGATCTTACGCATCCAGGTGCATCAGATGCTCATTTGTATGATCTTTTGATCGAGACGCTTGATCTCGCGTCGCTTCCTTTTGAGGATCCAACGCCAGAGCGTAGCCGACTTTTATTCGCGGGTGCAGCTTTGAAGCTTTTAGATTTGTTGGGTTATGCTCCGCAGATGCAAGCGTGTGCCGTGTGTCACAAACCTCTGGAAGATCGCGTGTTGATTGGACGGCGTGTGGGTGGTTTTGTGTGTCAGGCGTGCGCTGCGCAAGGGGAGGCAGAGCAGGCACTTTGTCTGGATACGGTTCGGCTTTTGCGATTTTTTCGCCATCGACCTTTGAAAGAATTGCTGCAAGTAACCGCGCCTGTTCTTGTGTTTCGGGAGGCAAGTCAGGCGGTTTCCTTTTTCTTATATCACACGCCTTTAACCACAGAGTCTAAAGGCATGACCACGGTTTTCTCCTACGCACAGCCATAAACAACGGGGTTGGATTGACATTTCGGCTTTTTTGGCGTATGGTTGATCGTCAAAACGGTCTTTCGACACCCTGTTCATCAAGGAGGCTGAACATGAGGCAAACGCTCGCCTCTTTCATCAACGAAGCGTGGTCGTTTGTTTCTGCTCTTTCCTGTACGTGGGAAGGGCTGGTCGCCATCTTCGTTGCTGGGCTTGCTGTGATTTCGGCCATCGGATGGCTGCTGTTTCGATCTCGTCGATAAACCTCAGGAGGTGCCATGAAGCGACTCGAGTCCGCAATTCTCTCGCTGTACGCATTCGTCATCACGTTCCTCGGCTCGCCGTCCGTGTTCGCGGATGCGGGGAAGGATGAAGTGTGGTTCAAGGATGACTGGATTCCCATGACCATCGCTGGCGTGGTGATCGTGGGTCTCTTGCTCCTGCTCTTCTTCTGCCTGCGTCCGTCGCAGGATACGTCGAAGAAGAAGGAGTCATGATGACGCTCGCGATCGCAGATGCGGTGTGTCGGTGTCCGACAGGTCTGTGGCCTTTCTTCGTCCACTACTTCCTACCGGGCTTGTGCATCGTTCTCGCAATTGGTGCGGTGGTCTCGCTCGGGATGCTCTGCAGAGCGATGCTTGAACCGCCAACGCGGGGATATTGAGGAGGTGACCATGGAATGCAACGTCGTCGGTCTCATCCTCACCCTCGTTTTCTATTCGCCAACCATCATCGGTTTCGTGTTCCTGTTCAGGGAAATGAACAAACCGTGGCCACGGGGATATTGAGGAGGCGACCATGATGACGCTCGCGCTTGCAGATGCGGTGTGTCAGTGCCCAACTGGACTCTGGTTCTTCTTCTTCTTCAACTACTTCCTGCCGGGCATGCTCATCCTCGGGATCGTGATGTTCACCTGGGTTACCTTCTTCGACAACCCTCCCTGCTAGCTTCGTTCCTTCTTCTCGCCACCCATAGCTTTATGCGAAGGGTGGCTTTTTTGTTTGACGCAACGCGAAAAACTCGTACAATGCCAAGGTTATGTCTTTTATCAAAGATTTTTCCGCACACGTTGGTGAAACCGTTACGATCCAAGGTTGGGCGTATAACGTCCGATCTAGCGGTTCCATTGCTTTTTTGCAGGTCCGTGATGGGTCTGGTTTTACGCAAGCTGTGGTTGCCAAGGCTGGCGTGGACGATGCGAGCTGGCAGGCAGCAAGTGCCATGACGATCGAGTCTTCGCTCATCGTCACGGGCGTGATTAGCAAACATCCAAAACAGGAAGGCGTGTATGAATTGCAGGCAACCAAGGTTGAACTTGTTCAGCGCTCAGAAGAATATCCGATTGGTAAGAAAGAGCACGGACCAGATTTTTTGTTGGATCAACGCCATCTTTGGTTGCGTGTGCCAACGCAGTGGGCGATTCAGCGCGTGCGCAATGAAATTATTTACGCGACGTATGATTGGATGCGCGAACATGGATTTTGCAAAATTGATGCGCCGATTTTAACGCCAAGCGCCTGCGAGGGGACCACGGAATTATTTGAAATAGATTATTTTGGTGAACGCAAGGCGTATCTTTCGCAATCCGGTCAACTCTATTTGGAAGCGGCGATTGCCTCGGTTGGACGCTGTTTTGATTTTGGTCCGGTGTTTCGTGCGGAAAAATCCAAGACACGACGTCATTTAACCGAGTTTTGGATGATGGATGCAGAAGTTGCGTTTGTGGACCATGAAGAAAATTTGAAGATTCAAGAGCAACTCGTTTCGTTTATTGTGGCGCGTGTGCTCGAGCGCTGTCAGCAAGAATTGAAGATTCTTGAACGCAATCAAGAACCATTGAAAAAGATTACGGCTCCTTTTGTGCGCATGACCCATGCAGAAGCGATCGCAAAGTTACGAGCGCTTGGTTCTGATATTGGGGATATGGATGATCTAGGCGCAGATGATGAAACGCTTTTGACTCAGCAATACGAGAAGCCGATTTTCGTGGAAAAATATCCTGCGGTGGTAAAAGCGTTTTACATGAAACGCGATCCGTCTGATCCAACGCGCGTATTGAATGCGGATTTGTTAGCCCCAGAAGGCTACGGCGAAGTGATTGGAGGATCGCAACGCGAGGATGATTATGAGACGTTGGTGGCGCGTATTCGCGAACACCATCTGCCAGAGCAAGCTTTTCAATGGTATGCGGATTTGCGTCGCTATGGTTCTGTTCCGCATTCTGGATTTGGTTTTGGCTTAGAGCGGTTGACGACGTGGATCTGTGGAATTCATCATGTGCGTGAGACGATCCCATTTCCGCGTTTGATCAACCGATTAGAGCCTTAAATATCGTCTTTCCCGCGTCTTTGCGGTACACTGGGGACATGTTTGAAGAAGGACACCGAGGCAAAGGACTCATTGGCTTTTTGGGTTCTGTGATTGTGGCTGTGCTCTTGGGCGCGGTTGCGCTTTTTGCGGTTCAGCATGGAGCCCCTCTTTCATCTTCTTCTACGATTGCTTCCACGTCGTCTACCCAGATTGATTTGACGGTGCCGACGTCTACGATCGTTATTGGTGCTTCTATTCCGCAAACAAAATCAGATCAGCTTTTTACGCTTCAGCTTCCAGGCGGAACGATTGAATCCATGAAGGTTGCTTCTGGGTGGCGAGTTTCGGCGTTGGAAATCCCAAATCTTTCCATTAACCAAGCGTCTGGCACGATTGCTTTTTTGCGAGGCACGGGTTGGAATGTTCCATTGCGTTTTAGGGGCGTTCCTCTAGCTGAGGCGCGCGTGGTCGGCTTGTTTGATTCACTTCATGCCGCACTTTTGGGTCGTATTGATACAGATCTCGCCCTTTGGAGTGTTACGCGGGTGGGGGAGATTCGTCGGGTGTTTATTTTAAACGAGGGTGTTGAGGTTTTAATGGTACGCGAAGATCGTGCGTGGCTTGCCACGTTTGCTCCAGGTCCTGGCATTGAATCTCCACCGAGCGGCCCTTCTTCTTTAATTGAAGTGAATTGGGATGGGACAACCTCTACCATTATTACAGAGCCTCGTGTGATCACGAGTGTGTTGCCTGGCTTGGTTGTTTCTTCGACGCGATCCATTGCGCTTAGTTTTGATGATGGAGCCATGAAGGTTTTGACGAGTGCTGGTATTTGGGAGGGTAGTGGAAAGCCACTCGTATGGATTTCGCCCGCCAAACTTCTTTGTGCGCAAGGAAAAAAACTTTTTGTTTTATTTATGAATGATCCAGATCACGCCTTGAAAGATGTTGTGACCTTGTCCGAATTTCCTTCTGTTGCGTTTGTTTCCTCTACCCATCCTTAGTTCTTTATCTATGACACATCTTCTTGTTCAAAAATATCCAGACATGGGCGTTAAAATCTGGATTGGTATTGGTTTGCTCGCTTTTGTTGGTTTGCTTACGCTTTCCCTGCTGATGCAGGGGATTTTTCAAGCGGAAAGCAAACGATTCCTTGCTTGCTCCGTGGGACAGGAAACGCAGTGCGCTCCCTCAGTCATTTGGACATTGAATGAGTGGAAACTCCCTGGAACGTCTGCAACTTCTTTGGGAACTTCTGGGCTTCAAGTCGATATTCAAAAGTAGGTTGCCACTTCTTCTAAAATCTGGTGAGATACCTTCATTATGCAACGTATTTTAGCGTTAGAGACGGTTGATCGTATTGGGGAGTCGGTTCTCCTCAAGGGTTGGGTTCATGCCCGTCGGGACATGGGGAAAATTGGTTTTCTTGATTTTCGAGATCGATCTGGTTTGATCCAAATTGTTCTTGTTCCCGCGGAGCTTTCTGATCGTGGACAATCTGCCATGAAAGATTTGCGTGCTGAGTATTGCGTTTTGATTGAAGGCGTTGTGCAGGCGCGCAGCGCGAAGCAAGTGAATCCAGAGTTGCCAACCGGTACGGTTGAGATTCTTGCAAAAGATGTGACGGTTTTGAATACCGCGAAAGCCCTTCCATTCGCCTTGGATGATACGAGTAATATCAATGAAGAGATACGATTCAAGTATCGTTACTTGGATTTGCGTAGTGCACGCATGGCAAAAAATTTGCGCTTGCGCGATCAGGTCGTTTCATTTTTTCGTTCGTATTTGCACGACCATGATTTTGTTGAAGTGGAGACACCGTGTCTCACCAAGGGTACGCCAGAGGGATCACGTGAATATTTGGTTCCTTCTCGCATTCATCCGGGTCAGTTTTATGTTCTTCCACAATCACCTCAGCAATTCAAACAGCTTTTGATGGTGGCAGGCGTAGAACGCTATTTCCAGATTGCGCGCTGTTTCCGTGATGAAGATCAGCGCGGGGATCGTCAGCCAGAATTTACGCAACTTGATTTGGAAATGTCTTTTGTGACGCAAGAAGATGTTTTGGAATTCAATGAGGCGATGATGATTGCGCTCATAAAAGCTGTGGCTCCGGAAAAGAAGATTACGACCACGCCATTTCCCCGGATTGCGTATGCTGATTGTCTTAAACAGTATGGATCAGATAAGCCGGATCTGCGAAAAGATAAAAATGATCCGAACGAACTCGCATTTGCGTGGATTGTTGATTTCCCGATGTTTGAAAAAGGGGAGGATGGAAGTGTGCAGGCTGCTCATCATCCATTTTGTCAACCACATCCAGATGACATTGATCGTTTAGATGCTGATCCGCTTTCGGTTCGCGCGTCGTCGTATGATTTGGTTTTGAACGGTTATGAGCTTTCTTCCGGATCGATCCGCATTCATCAACGCGATTTGCAGAATAAAATATTTGAGCTTCTTGGACTTAAAGAAAAAGAAATTGAAGAACGCTTTGGCCATATGTTGGAAGCGTTTGAATTCGGCGCGCCACCTCATGGAGGTATGGCGCCTGGGATTGATCGTTTGGTGATGCTTCTGGCGAATGAGCCAAATATTCGTGAAGTGATCGCGTTTCCAAAAACAGGGGATGCTCGTGATGTGCTCATGGGCGCTCCTTCTTCCATTGAAAAGAAGCGTTTGGATGAAGCGCATATTCAGCTCAAAGCTACGCGTGTTAAGAAATAGCCATGGCTTATTCGGTTCACATTGAACATTTTGAAGGTCCGCTTGACCTCTTGCTTCAGCTTGTTGAAGGAGAAAAAATGGAGATTACGGAGATTTCTTTGATGCAAGTTACTGAACCGTTTGTGGCACATGTTCGCGAACAACAGGGGAAGATTCCTTTGGAAGAGTTGGCGGATTTTTTGATCGTGGCGGCCAAGCTGGTGTACCTCAAATCAAAAGCATTATTGCCAACGCTTTCAGATCCTTCTTTGGAAGAGGGGCCGGATTTGGAAACGCAATTGCGCATGTATAAAGCGTTTGTGGCGGCTGCGGATCGATTGGGCGAGCTTTCACGTCGAGGATTTCATTCGTATGGTCGTGCTCGTCGCATGGCGTTCCCTCTGGATCAAACGTTTGTTCCTCCACAAGGCGTGACCATCCCTTTGCTCGAAGAAGCCTATCGTAAGGTTCTTCGACGGTTGCAGCCCTTTGTAGAGCTTCCAAAGGTTGCGATTGAACGCGCGGTAACGATTGAAGAGAAGATTGAGGCATTGCGTACGCGGGTTGCTCATCTTGCTCATACGTCGTTTCATCGGTTTCTTGCTGAATCGCGCGATCGGCATGAGATGGTTGTTTCTTTTCTTGCGCTACTAGAGCTGATCAAACAACGCGTGATTCGTGTGGAGCAGTCGAATCTTTTTCATGATATTCAACTTGAATCTGTATGAACCTTGATGCGCTTTTGGAGGCTGTGCTTTTTGCCATGGCTTCTCCCTTATCTCTCCGCTCTCTTGCCTCTATTTGTCATGCAGAAGAATCTGCTGTGGAAGAAGCGCTTTCTGTGCTTGCCAAGCGTTTAGACGAAGGCGGTAGTGGGTTGCAGCTCTTGCACCATGGCAAAGAGGTGGAGCTTGTGACGCGCGGAGATGCGGCAGAGACAGTGCGCGAGGCGTTAAAGCAGGATGCACAAGCAGAACTTTCACGGCCATCGCTTGAGGCACTTGCAGTGCTTGCGTATCGCGGTCCGTTGACACGACCGGAATTGGAACAAATTCGTGGAGTTCAATCTGCATTGATTTTGCGTAATCTATTATTGCGCGGTTTGGTAGAAATGAAAGAAGATACGCGACTCGGCCAGCCCATGTACGCGGTGACAGGGGATTTTCTTAAACATATTGGTGTGGATCGTTTGGAATCTTTGCCGGATTTTGAGGCTCTGCATCATCACACGACCGTGGAGCGTGTATTGGAAGAATTAAAGCCCGCATCTGAATCGCCAGCAGAGGGAACGCTTTCTGTGTAAGCTCTTGGAAAGAATGCTTTTATCCGTTATTCTAAGGATCGATCATGCTCGCTGAATCTTTAATCGCCCTTGTGGGCGTGCTTTCTGCGCAGGCGGCCAAAGAACCGCCTACGACGGTGTTTGCGTTGAACTCATTACCGGTTGCGCGTTACGTTGCTCCGCATCCTGCTGCGCCAGAAAAAAAGAATCCTGATACGGTTGGCGTGGATATTACGGCACGCGCTGGAGCGATTTTGGATGTAGCGACTGGAGAGTTTTTATTTGAAAAAGATGCGAATGCGCCGTATCCGATCGCAAGTCTTACCAAGCTTGTGACCGTGATGACGTTTTTGGATACAAAGCCAAATCTTGATGAAGAGGTTGTTATTTTTCCGGAAGATGATACAGGAGAGGGGAAGAGTGTGTTTATGCCGAATGAACGAATCACAAAACGAGAGCTTATTCGCGCTATTCTTGTTGGGTCTGTGAATGCGGCGGCTGCTTCTTTAGCTCGTTCAACGGGGGATCGTCCTGCGTTTATTCGTGCGATGAATGAAAAGGCTCGATCGTTGAATATGAGCCACTCGTTGTTTTTTGATCCAACCGGACTTGATGCGCGTAATCAAGCGTCTGCAAAAGATGTGGCGCTCGCTCTTCGTTCGGCTCTTCTTTATCGCGAAATTCGTGAAGCAACGGAATTATCTGAATGTCAGGTAAAAGGACGAGCAACAGGTCGTGTGTATACGATTAAAACAACGAATTTATTGTTAAATTCTTTTTTGAATAAAAATCCGTATCGGATTATTGCGGGTAAAACGGGTTCTTTGCCTGAGGCGGGTTATTGCCTCGCACAAGCAACGCGCAATGAAGGGGGACATGAGATTATTGCTGTGGTTTTAGGTAGCGGAGACCATTTTGCCCGATTTCAAGATGCGAAGGCGCTTACTTGGTGGGCGTTTCGCAATTTTTCTTGGCCAGGAGTTGCATTAGGCGCTCCTTCTACTCCATGAGGCGAATTGGTGTTGATTTACGCGTTCTGCCTGCGGATGGATCTCCGGGGGCTGGTATTGCGCATGCAGCACGCGCGCTTTGGCAAGCCATGCTTCCGCTCGCTTCGTTTTATGATTTGACGCTCGTTGGTTTTGCTCCGCAAAAGGCCCTTGTTGGAAAAGGAAAAGTCGTTCGTTTGCAGGGCGCTTCTGGCGATGCGTTGCGTCAGGCATTGAAAAAAAATGAAGTGGATGCGCTTTTTGTGCCAGGCGGGGCGATTCCTCCTGGCGTTAAGATTCCTACATATCCATGGGTTCATGATTTAGCGATTTTTGATCATCCGACGTGGTTTCCGCAATCACTGTTTAAACGTTTTTTGACCAAGCGCTTGTATTTGGATGGATTAAAAAAAGCTCCACATGTGTTTGCGATTAGTGAAGATACAAAGACGATGATTCGCAAACGCGCAAAATTACCTTTGTATGATATTACGGTGACGTATGAGGGCGCGGATTTGAAGCGGATACGAAGAGCGAAACCTGAAGAACCGTTTGCTTTGATTCTTGGAACGGTTCAGCCTCGAAAGAATATTCCTTTTATTCTCTCTCTTTGGCCAGAAGTGTGTCGACGATTAAAAAAAACGGTTTCGCTGGTTATTGCCGGAGAGGATGGATGGGGTGATGTTTCTATTAGCCCGACGATTGCGGGTGTGAAGCGGTATCGGCATTTTTCTGATGCTGAGCGCAACGGATTTTTGCAGGATGCGTCTATGGTTCTTTTGCCATCGCTTCACGAAGGGTTTGGATTGGTTGCCTTAGAGGCTATGACGTTAGGGACGCCGACTCTTGCGATTGATCGCAGAGCTTTGCCCGCAGGGATTGGTTGTTGTGGCAGGACGCAGCCTTGCGCAGAACCAGAACAGTGGATCCGTGAGATCGTTAAGTTGTTTACCTATCCTGCGTATGCGGCAGAATGGGGAAAACGAGGACAGAAGCAGGCGGCACGGTTTTCTTGGGAAAAGACCGCGAGGAAGATCCTTGCTATTTTGGCAAAAGATTGCTAATCTTTTGGCGCTTTCCTTGTGGCGGGGTAGCTCAGTTGGCTAGAGCGTGGGACTCATAAGCCCGAGGTCGTGGGTTCGATTCCCACCCCCGCTACCATGGTAAAAACCTCCAAATTGGAGGTTTTTATTGTTTTATCCCTTTGTCTGGGCAGCGCCTTCTTCCATTGCCTTTTTTGCTCTTTTTTGCTAGACTTTAGGCGTTAATTTTTTATGTTTATCACAACTCACGCAGCCCTTGGGGCCTTGGTTGGAGAACTGTTTCCTCAGCATCCGATCACGGCTTTTTTTCTTAGCATTGCTTTGCATTTTTTGAGTGATTTGGTTCCGCATGGAGATTCTGAAATGTATAAGGGTTATGTTGCGGGCTCAAAAGTGAAACGTGCTATCGCCTACGTGGTGATTGACTCAATCATCGCTATTTTATTTGTCCTCGTTTTGTTTAATACCCAGGTGTTTGAAAGTCGTCTGTCTGTTTCTTTGGGCGTGGTTGGTGGCGTGCTTCCGGATATGCTTGTTGCGATTCATGAGGTAACTAAAGCCCGTTTCTTAACGTGGTTTCATAAACTGCATTTTTTCTTTCATAATTTTTTTACGAATCGTTTTGGAGACCTTACCTTTCCTGCTGGTTTTGCCGCGCAAGTTCTTTTCCTCGCCGCATTGATTGCGCGCATGGGATAACTATACGTTTGTATGATAGACCGCAGGGGGATGATAGCTGTTGAACGCGAACGCGAACGGCAATTGTGGTTGCGTGAACATGTACAATCTTTAGAGTCACCTCGACCATTGGAAGTTGGAGGACTTGCCGTTCTTTTAGATCCAGATGCTGATTTTGAGACGGTTGTGGTTTTGTCTCGCACAGAAGATGGTGCGTATATCGTCGCTCGAAAGCGCGCACCGACGAATCCTTTGTCGCACCAATTCTTACCCACAGAGCTTGTGGAGGTTCACGATTTTATCGAAGCAGAGCGTGAATCGAAAAAAGTATTTCCAGACGCAGAAGCTTCTTTCGAAGGGGTAGAGACGCCACGGCAATTTTTGCGCTAGGCTCCCTTGTCAATTTTTGGTGTTTTGTGTATGATTTGCCCGCTTTGCGAGGACGTTTAGCTCAGTTGGTTAGAGCGTTCGATTCACATTCGAAAGGTCGCAGGTTCGAATCCTGCAACGTCCACCATCGAGCTCAGCTCGACGTATCGAGATCTGCTCGCATGAGAAAACGACCCTTTTTGGGCCGTTTTTTCTTTTATGGGATCTTGATACCCCTGCTTTTTTATGTTAGGTTTTTTCCTATGTGGATTTGGATTGCGATTTTAACAGCGCTCGTGATCGGCATCACGCTGTTTTATTATTACATTGTCTCAACTGTTGCTGAGGATGATAATCCTTTTTTGCTTTCTATTGTTTTGTTTCTTGTCTTGTATGCGGTGGTTGCTTTTATTCTTGTTAAATTAAATCCCTCGCCTGGAGAGGCGAGGGTCGAATCGTTTCGTGAATTGTTGATGTTTTAGATGACGAGCGGAAGTTTTGCGACAGGCGCTGGTTCGCGAGCAATCACGCTCTCGATGCGATAGGTTCCGTGGGTGGGTGCTTCCATATATCCATTCCACGCAAAACGCGCGAGACCGCCAGAATTGATCCAATCAAGAAGCCATTCGTTGGTGTATTTTGGATCGTTTTGTGGAATACCGCCGTTGACGGTCTGTAACCAGGTTTTATTGAATTCTTCTTGTGAGCCAATGGGCGGAGCCATGATAATTGGAAGACCAAGGCCTGTGTAAAAAGAGAGTTCACTTGGTTTTGTCCAGAGAATGTCTGTTGTGCGAAGTGTTTTTGCAAAACCGCGGAAGTAATTTGCTCGTGAAGGATAATAATGGATCAAGATGCTTTTTCCGAGGGCTTCGCGTAATCCCAGTTTTTGAATGCCGTTCAAAAAGAATTCAGCAACCATTTGGCGCGTGCCAGCCTCGAGATTGATTCGAATGTTTTTGGCGAGCAGTTCTTTTCTTAAGCTTCCAATCATTTCGAGTCCGAGTTGCCGTTGCGCGCCTGCACCACCAACAGCAAAGGTGATGGTCAGGGGGCGATTGGATTTGTGGGATTTCCAAGAAGCGCCTAATTCGGTTTTTAATGTGTCTTCGTATTTACTGCAGAAAATACCGTTTGGATCCAAATGTAATAAACGATCTGCAAGATCTGGTTTGAGGATTTCTGCATCTGGACCACCGACGTTTTGTTTGGGTAGGGGAAAGCCAGTGAGAAAGATACGTTCTTCGCGCACGCCGTAAAGTTTTAGCCGTTCAACCACGCGACCATTTGGCGCAAAGTAGTTGATTCGACTCTTTTTTGGATCAAGGGGAGCCCAGGTTCGGCTCATATCCGCATCGCAGACCACGCAATAGATTTCTTCTGGATAGCCGTGAATTTCTGCGGCAAAAGCTGCGGTAAAAAATGTGCTGACAAAAG
>CAYUCD010000004.1:0-20159 GCA_964443265.1 uncultured Gammaproteobacteria bacterium
AGGTTGGGGTTTTTGTCAAGAAATAAAAAAGACCCTCAACGCAACTGCGAAGAGGGCCATACGAGAAAGAAGGAGCGGATGATGCGGGAAAGGAGGGAGCTTCCAAGAGAAGCAGTGGTGGGTACGGGGGGAGTCGAACCCCGAACCTTCGGATCCACAGTCCGTCGCTCTACCAATTGAGCTACGTACCCGTCTTACTGCCACTCTTATCATACCCCCTGAAAAAGGTCAATGACTTCCGATCTCCCTGACGACTGTCTCAGCTAGGTCGCTTCTGGCAACCGTGACTGACTGTCGCGTCACCATGTTTTTCACGACCACGGTCGAAGTGGCTGCCTCGCGATCGCCCAGGATGATGATGACCGGAATTTCCGCTGTGCTTCCATAGGCGAGCTGTGCACGGAAGGCGCGCTGCATCCCCTGGTAGATCTCTGTGCGCAGACCCCTTGCTCGCAGCTCTTGCGCTATGGCGAGATACTGCGGGCGGAGAGCCGGAAGGAAGTCCAGGATCAGAACGTCCGTGACAGTCTTGCGTCCTTGCACGAGCCCAAGCTTTTCCATGGCTGCGAACAGACGATCCACACCGATCGAAGCGCCCGTCGCAGGCATGATCGCGCTCGAGAACCGAGACACGAGGCCGTCGTAGCGCCCGCCAGAGAACACGCTTCCAAGCTCTGGCACATCCAGGAGCGTGGTCTCGAACACGGGGCCCGTGTAGTAATCCAGGCCACGTGCGACTGACAAGTCGATCTTCCAACGCTCGGGTGGAATCTTCATGGCATTCAAGTAGCCACAGAGTTCCCGCAATTCGTTCACACCCTCTTCGTTCCCTTCGAGCACCGTGCTCAGGCCATCGAGCGCCTTCTCTCCCTCTGCAGGAAGGTCCAGGAACTCGCGCACCTTTTGCACCTGCGCATCGTTGAATGCAAGCGCCGTGTCATCGTACTGGGTATCTGGCTGTCGCCGCAGATCGATCACGGCTTCATCCCACGTTATCTTCTCGAGCTTGTCGAGAACGCGGAAGAAAGTCTTCGCCCTGGGTCCGGTCACGTCCGTGATTCCAAGTGTTTGCGCAAGCGTGTTGAGAATCTTGCGATTGTTGAACTTGATCACGAAACGCGTGAACCCAAGTGCGGACAGCGTGTCGTGCATGAGCCCAACGATTTCCGCGTCCGAGAGGATGGTGTCTGAGCCGACGATGTCAGCGTCAAACTGCATGAACTCCCGGAACCGGCCAGCCTGAGGTTTCTCTCCACGCCAGACCTTGGCACACTGGTACCGACGGAACGGCTTGGGAAGCTCTTCGAGATAGGCCGCGACTACACGTGCCAGAGGCACAGTGAGATCGAACCTCAAGGAAAGAGGCATGGCATCATCGTTGCCGTGCGGCAAACGGACGCCGTACACGTTCTGCATGTCAGAGCCGCCTGTGAGCACCTCTGTTCGCTCGACCGCAGGCGTTTCCAGCGGAGAGAACCCGTAGGATTCGTACACGCGCCGGATGGTGTCCAGCATCTGCTGACGCAGAATCATTTCTCGTGGCAAGTAGTCACGAAATCCGCCGGGGGTTTCCGGTTTGATCATGATGGCACCTCGCTTGGGTTAGATCTTGAGCGATGCAAGTTCAGTGGCCATGATCACGCGGCCGTCTGCATCGCCATACGCGTCCACGATGCGATAGCCGCACTTCAGGAACCAGGAAAACGTAACAGAAGGCGGCAGGCTCTTGGTTCGAACCACGCCCACCTCCAATCCAGCGTTTACGAAGTCCTGCTGTCGAAGCCTGTAGAGCTATTTCGCGATCTTCTGGCATGGAAACTTCTTCGCATCAACCATGCTGTTTCGATAGCCGTTGCGTTTTGGCCCCCTCAAACTATACGGTAGCCGGTAACTTATTACTGCTCATTTGATCGCCTGTATAATATCTGCCATGGACCTTTTGCATGCGTATATGAATCCGACCAGCACATCATCTGCATACGCAAGATGACAAGAGGCGTTCGCGCGGAGCGAATTGTCTTTAGGACCCGCCTTGATTGCAGCGTCTGACCAACAAAGCTCTAAAGCCGTTCCAGCACAGTCAGGACACGCGTCTCCAGGTTTCAGCCCCTCCTGGATGCCGTGCTTCTTGTAGCAGGCACTGCACCGTACATGTTCGTTCCAAGGAGGGCCTGCAAAGGCTTCTCGCTCTAGGGCGACAAAGTCCTGGTCAACATCTTGGCCGTCTCTGAGCTCCAAACGTCTGTACTCCACTAATGGTTCCGGACTCATTCTCTTCTGAGTTGTCATGACTTAACCTCCGCCCTCCTCTTTCTTCTTCTGTGAAGGAACTAAAAGCAACCGTAACAAGGTTCGTTTACCCTGTCAAAACGGGCTCAACTGCTTATTTTTTTATTTAAATACAAGACCTTTTAGAGCGTCATGCCGATCGCTTGTTCGATCTCCCCTAGGAATTGAGGGAGCTGGATTTGCGCTACCACCTTTTCGAAATCCAGGTACAAAATACGATCGACGTCCCATGTTGGAATGGTTTTTCTGATCTGCTCGTGTGCTTTCTGCACGCCCTTACCTGATCGGAGCGGGGCACGAAAATCCAAGGCCTGCGTTGCGCACATGATTTCGATCGCGATCACTTTTTTTGCATTCTCCACGATTTCTCCGGCTTGCCGTGCGGCGATCGTTCCCATACTCACATGGTCTTCTTGGTTCGCAGAGGTTGGGATGGAATCAACAGATGCTGGATGCGCTAAGACTTTGTTTTCTGAAACGAGCGCGGCCGCCGTATATTGCGCGATCATATATCCGGAATTCAATCCGCCCTTTTCTGACGCGATTAAAAAAGCTGGCAAACCTTCTGATGTGCACGGATCCACCATGCGTGCGATCCGACGCTCAGAAATGTTTGCTAATTCGGAGACGCAGATTTTTAGATGGTCCATAGCCAACGCAATTGGCTCTCCATGAAAGTTTCCTCCGGAAAGGACATCACCTTCTTCAACGAACAGAAGAGGATTGTCTGTTGCGGAATTGATTTCTCGTTCTAAAACGGTTTTGACATAGGCAATCCCATCTCGACAAGCGCCGTGGACCTGAGGGGCGCATCGAAGTGAATAGGAGTCTTGAACGCGATCACAATGCGCGTGAGAAGTAATAATTTCTGACGCTTCGCAAAGCTGGCGTACGTTTTTCGCAGCTTGCGCTTGTCCTGGGTGCGGACGGACGCGCTGGATACGATCATCATAGGCTGTGAGCGAGCCCATGGTCGCTTCAAGCGTCATGGCTAATGCCACATCTGCGGTACGCGCCATCTGCATCGCATCAAACAAGGCTACGCATCCAATTCCCGTTTGAACGGCTGTTCCATTGTTCAACGCCAATCCTTCTTTTGCCTGCAAAACGACAGGTTGCAATCCATATTTTGCTAAAACCTCTCTTGCTGGCACGCGTCTCCCCTCTTCTAGCACCTCTCCCAAACCCATGATCACTAACATGATATGAGACAAAGGCGCTAAATCACCCGAAGAACCCACAGAACCCTGCGAAGGAACAAAAGGATAAATATCTTTATTTAAAATATCGATCAACCGCTCAACCGTTTCAATGCGAATACCAGAATAGCCCTGAACAAGGCTGTTCACACGAACCAAAATCGCAGCGCGCACTTTTTCCTCGGAAAGGGCTGGACCTACGCCAATCGCATGAGACATGATCAAGTTCTTCTGCAACGCGGCTGTTTCGTCTGTACCAATGGCTACGTTTTTGAATTTTCCAAATCCAGTCGTTAGTCCATACACAACACGCTTTTCTTGCACCATCTGTTCTACCAATGCCCTGGCCTTTTGAAGCCGTTGCACCGCTTCTCCCCCTAATTCGACCCTTTCTCGATTCCGCGCCACATGAATAATATCCTCCAGCGTTAATGGCTTGCTTCCCGTCAAAATGAGAGACATATGGTTTTCATCTTACTCACTTTCGTTTTGCTGTCCAGCTTGACGAAACCCCTCTATTCCTTTAGTATTCCTCTTTGTCTCTCAATCTCTGGAGAGGCGTTCCCTCACAAGGAGCATTCGGGATGAATCTGGGTACTGGTACGGTCTGTGAAGTGAGTGCCCGCAAGGCGATGGACAACAAGGAAGCGGCAAGGAGCGTGGCGGATCAGATCCGTACCACGCTGATCGCACAGCGAAAAGGAAGTGATCGTCCGGCGCATGCCATCATCCTGGCGCACGACGAGACCATCCTTCAGGAAGTCCGCGACTTCTTCCCGGCTCTGGATCCGAGCATCACGCGACTTGCCACGAGCCTCACCGAAGCCATGATCATGCGCGCGTCAGGTGCTGTGCTCCTGCGCATCGGCAACGAGATCCAGAGCGTGGATTTCCGCGGGCGCTTGTGCGGCTTCCTCGCCAACGCTTCCACTGGGCACCCTGTCTACGTGGTCATGTCCAAGACGGCCATCAGCACGGGCTGGGATCCGCGTCAGGTACCTGCCTGCAAGAAGCACGCCACGATCTTCGCAGTTCGCTCGCCCAGGTGGAACAAGACCACCAAGGGCATGGCGCGCCCCACGCCGTAGTTCCGCTCTTTTCTCCCTCTTCTTTTGCCCCCAAACTCCCCTCTGCCTCATGCTACATGCTGAAGGCAAGGGAGTGCGGGGGCTTTTTTTTTATTATTTGAGCCTTTCCCTTCATTCTTGACAAAAATGGGTTTTTTTGATTAAATAGCCCGTTACTCCTACAATAGGAGCAGTACCTTCAACCCCCGAACAAACCCGTTTCTCGAGCAGAAACGGCATCCTGAGGAGGAGCCCCATGCGCAAGATCTCGATTCTCGTTTTCTTCTTCTCGACCCTCTCTCTTCCGGCCTGCGACAGCGCACCGCCCACGGACGGAGGCAACCCTCAGCCCGATCTCAAGATGGAGACGGGCGATGCGGATCTCTGCCCGGCCAAGGCGGATTCGCTCATGACCTACTGCGCGCCGCTCGGGTGCGTGGACATCATGAGCTCGTCCCAGGCGTGCGGAAGCTGCACCAACAAGTGCCCGGATGGACAGGCGTGCAAGGCTGGGAAGTGCGATGGCCCGGCCGTGTGCGACCCTGAGGCCGTGTACGGGGAGCGCTACGGCGCCCACGCGCTACCCAAGGACCTGGTCCAGGAGCCCTTCAAGTGTATGAAGGAGTTCACACAGTCTATGTGGAGCGTGTGCGGATCCCCTACCACGGGTCGCGATCAATCCCAGGGCGCGTGCATGGCTGCGGAGTTTGACGCAGGCCAGGGCACCAACAGGCTCTGGATCTGCGCATCCAGGCTTCGGTGCTACATCGATTGCGATGGAGATCCGCAAGGCAGTTTCTGCCAGACGCTCGACTTTCTGGAAGATTGCTCGTGCGCTCAGGTGAACAAGTACGCTCATGGCTCCAATCCTCTCAAGGACCCTCCTACTATCACGGGTTGTTCCATGTGCAAGTACTAGTAGCACAAAAAGGAGCGCGTGCAAGTAAAATTCAAAGAGCGACCATTCCGCAGGTCGCTCCCCTTCCTTCCTCTCCCCCTTCGCGTAAAGCTTCGGGGGATTTTTTTTATTGTGCTAATTCTGTATTACGGCGGAGCTGAATAGAGCCCGGGTAAACAATCCACGGCCTTGCTGCTATGCCTTTTTTCTCTTCTGTATTAGGGGGCCTTGAGCCAGCGGGCCATGGAGTTGGGAATTTTTCTCCATTGCAATAATTAAAAGACTGAAGCCCAAAGTTCGAGGTGTTTAACAAGACGTTTGGTTTTGTTGATCCAGGCGTGCTTGCGGAGTAGCAACCACCATATTTGTGTAAGACGCTGGAATTTGTGCTGTCTGTAAGCTGACCAGCTATGACTGAATCGCGGCATTCACCTGTACACCAGCCCCAGTTATCTTCGATCAAGATACGTGGAGTAAAGCGACAGGAGGCAGTATTAGGATCGAAACATCCACCTTTTTGTGCGAGCGCACCGTTCACAAGACACTCGTCTCCTGCTGCACAGCCCGCGCTATCATTACAGGTTTGATCTGGGTTGCGAGAACAGCGACCCTCGTTTGTGCAGTTCTGTAGGGATTCTTCTTTGGCGCCACACACGTACAAGTGCTGGAACTCGAAGTAATTGGCTTGGCAGGCATCTGCACTATTGCCGAACATCTGGCGCGTTAAGCACGTGTCTTTGGTTGGTTGTGGTTTCGTACATCCAGAACTGCCAAGTTTTACACAATCATTATATGCCTTGAGCGCTTCTGCGGTTGGCGCAATGGTCGGACAATCATTTTCGTTTGCGCACATGGTATTCGGGCTTCGAACACATGACCCTGTTCCCAGGCACTTTCCTGCTCCGGCTGGACAATCCGCATCTGTATTACATGTGAGACCGCGTCCACGAATCGGATCACTGCATTCTTTTGCCACTCCGCAGAATGGTTTATGGTTTTTGATTTTTGCGTCTGGGAATTCTTGCTTAGATCCATCACCCCAATCAATCACCATTTTACGTAATGGCATTTGGTTGTGCTCTGCCCAGGCATAGAAACGCAACACGCCTTTGTGCTGGCCACCTGGAACATCGACCACGCCCTCTGTTGCGCCATCAACTGACATGCTGTCCATGCGCTCGATACGGCACTGACCCTGGGCTGGGCAATCTTTTACGCTTGGCGCTGCGATGCGTGGAGGGCGCGGAGTGTAGTAATCAATGAATCCGTATGCGCTTACCTGTTGGTCAATCGGTAGAATCCCACTTCCTTCGGTTAGCTTATCGAAACCAAGATAGAGCGGGGTGTAGTGCCCCATGGTGACGTCGGTTGGCGCTGGAAAATGTTTCAAGTCTAATGAACCCGCTGTTCCAGCTGTCTTATCCGTGATATTAAAGGCCCGCAAACCACAATATTCATCATTCGGATCTGTACAGATATTTGGACGCGGATAATAACCTCTTCCATGCGTACAGTTATTATTATCCTTGTCTGGATCTACTTCATCATTTTGTTTCGCGCTCCCTACAAAACACTTTGTAATGTTTCGGGCTTTATCGCATCCATATTGTGCCGTATCTAATTCATAGGAGCAGTTGAAATTCGCTCCTGATCCCTTACAGACCTGTCTATATACTCCACAATCTGCAGATGTTTTACACGATTTTCCGAGATACGGACCACTTGAGCAAATGAGGGAATCTGGATACACGCCCTGATACGCGTAATCGTAGATGCGATAGACACGCGCAAACATATTGCTTAAATATGACCATGGATTTTCTGATGTTGGGCATGTTAAACACGAGTCTGCATAATTTCTTGCTTTGTAATACGAAGCGATTCCGGAACCTAAGAAGGATGGCGTGTTCAATTTTGAGAAACCGGCCATAGCTCCACCATTTTGAAATAGAAGATCCTTACCAGCAGGTTTTACATTCAACGCACTTGAGAATGGCGTATAACGGGCTTGATACTGAATACCGAGCACTGGCACCGTATAGCCTCCATTTTTCCAAACACGATCCGTATAAGCGGCGTCTTGATTAGAGGTTTTACTACGAACCTCTGCCAGCGTGTCACAGGCGGCCCCTCGATTGATATCGATATGCATGTAGATATATCGATAGTCGTAGCTGTCTTCTGATTGCACTCCCACACCTCCGCATGTCGTGACCCAGAAACCCACCAAGAACCAGTTCGGTAAATTCAGCGCTTCCTGCTTGGTATTTGACGGATTGGTCGTTGCCCAATTCTGAAACACTGCACGAATAGCGAAATATGGTTTTTCCTCCTCGCATTTTTTTCCTATGGGCTCTCCTCGAAGCCCCTCAAGACTTTTGTTATCCCCGTCTAATGCTGTGAATTTTGTTTTTCCATCTGCACGGTAGGAGGTCTCCCAAAACTTAAAATAACAATTTTGGCCAGGACTTCCAACGCATGATTTCTTTAAAGGCGTTGTACCGTCTCCCGCCACAAGCACATCCTCTGACCCTTTTGTTAGAGCTGAGTTATATTGTGCAAAAAACTTTTCACGCCATTGTTCATCCTGAGATTTAAGCTGATCCTCTTCTCCAGAGTCAATCCCCTTTAATCCGTCCACCCAGGCTTCCTGGTATCCACAGATAATACGTGAGTTATCTCCTGTGATAGGCGAAATATTGATGTATGTCATTGGACTTGCGGCGCCATCCACTTTTTTAGCGCCCAACTCTGACCATCGACACATTCCGCTCTCCAATCCTTTTCCAGCACCCGCCTCGCAATCGGCTAGTTTTAATTTATAGAAGGCTTCTGTGTAGGATGTATCATTTTTCTGCCCGGTTTGCACTAAACGGATACCCGTTGGATCCTTTTCTGGAGTTTGCGTATCATCTGCATTCTCACATCTTGGCCCTGTAAAAGACGGCATGGTCGTTTCTGCCGTACCACCTGCTATAAATAGGTCCACGCCAGGATCACCACCCGTACCTGTGTAATTTCCATCTGACGTATATTCATCATCATATGAGAGCGCTGTTAGCTTACCCGTGTAAGTACCCCCAAAAGCATCGAAGTTACTCTCCGCCTTTACTTTATCAGAAGACCCTTCTGGATTTGACGCCTGTAAACGCAAGGTAGATAAATTGCCCGGTCTAGAAAGACAGTAGTACTGTCCAGAATTTTCCGGAGGCAAATACCCAGACTTTGGATCATAGTGGTTCGTATCCTTTTCACCATTCAAGATCGGGGTTGGGCTCCAGGTAATACACGGATGCTGCGAAGAGTCATTTCCTACGATACGAGAAAGATCGCGTTCTAGACACGTACCAAACACACCGCGAACAATTTCGTTTTTTGTTACGGCCTGACACTGCCCACCCTGCTCTGGAGGCCCGCACAGTTTTGAGACATTAGCCTGCTCTGTGGCTGCAACAGCAGAATTGTTTGGATCTGTTGATGGAGCTTTGTAGATCGATTCTGGCAAACACGACTGCCCGTCGCGAGGACCGCCAAAACAGATTCCTGTTGGCGGTTGCGAGGAATTCATGCCATAGAATTTTTTGATCGCTGCTCCCGAATATTCCACGCGCTTATAGGCACACACACAATCCTCGCCTTTTTCGCATGTCGTTGCATTTGTATATCCAGGAATTTTTGTGAGGGCCTTTGGCGGATCTTTAAGATCGTTCCATTCTTTTACAAACCATGCTGGAAATGGAGAATCTGATTCTGGTTGCGCACGACACTCGGATCCAGGAAATGCATCTGCAAGCAGTCCATCTGTTTTTACGTCCACATTATCTGCGGCGAAACGAGAGACAAGACTTGGGAAGTAGTTTGCGAGCGTCACAGTACCCGGAAGACCTGCGTGCACAGGTAGATAGCACGAATAGGTCGCATTCGGACCCCCCTTTGCTTTTGCTGTAGCCATCTCTGCTGGATCAAAGAATCCGAAAACCTTTGTACCAACATGCTGACAAATGTTGAGTGCGTAGTTTTGGCTTTCTTTGGGCAATTCTATCGCTTCATTTGCCGTAGCCTTGTGATTTGGATCTGCATAAATCTTTGCCACTGCAGCACCGCGATATTCCAACGCGTATTTTTGTTTTGCGTCCGGGATATTGATAGCTCCCACAGCGGCCACGCGAATATTTGCCATGTCCACAATTTGAAACGCGGTTGGCAAGGCATATCCAGAATAATCTTTTTCCCCTAATCCCACTGGACGGTTTGTGTAGCTCTTGATGTCAAAATAGGCACCTTCAGACATCACGGGCTCTTTTTTCGTATCTGCTCGCTCCACATAGTGCGCACAGAACACATCGCCTTTGGCTCCGCTTGATTTGTCGCACAAAGCCAAGTTTGTACAAATATCCGTATATTTATTCGTGGACGGGTTATATACGGTCTCTGAGCTCTTACATCCAAGCCACTGCGCACAATCACGATCAACATTAACCTTTAATAAGAGGTTAGCGTTGTTTTGTTGCAATGCGCCTGTTGAATCTTTACAGGTAGGTTCTGCTTTGATCGCATCTGTACTTGAACAGCTGACGCTCGGAACTTCTTTGAAATTATTCTGCTTATATTTTTCGTAGCTCGCTGGAATGCTGTACTTGAGGCTCGAATCATTCATGTTGCGCATCAAGATACATCCGCGCCCTACATCCACACCTGTACAGGATTTTGAGTCCAAATTCTCATTATCAATCAGATAATAAGGACGACCGGATGGATGGATTGGATCGGATGTATCGTTTGGATCGCGAATCTCGGAGCACTCGCTATTTTCTGGCGCGCAGAGCCCCACCCATCCTTTATATTGCGTGAGGTCTCCATTGCGCACGAGCTGGAAGTTAGAACCGGATGCCAATACATTTGGATAACACGGAAGCTTTGTGCCCTGCTGGAACCATCCGGAATAGGTTCCGGCTGGAACTGTACCCGCATCTCCTTTGTTGATGAGAACATCCTGCTTGTACTCGCACACATGTTTTCCTGGTGCGCGGAAATATTCTTTTCCTTTGGCGCTCTCAAATTCTTCGCAGAATAATTCGGATGGCTTGCACAAGGCGTCTGTGTATTTTGCAATTTCATGTCTGAGATACACGGTTTCAAATTGCTTCTTGCTATCCAATGCACTTTAGTCTGCCGTGTAGTTTGGTTTTCCAAATGCGCGACAGCTGGCGTTGTCTGCCTGACAACGCGTTGTTCCGTCATCAATAATATAGATAAATCGATCAGCTGGGCGCGTGATGCTCGCCTTTCCAAAACCTAAGTCTGGTTTATCTTCTTTTACGAAGGTGTTTTCGCTCACTTGCTCTGCTCCGCGATTCGTTGCATTGCGCGTGTCCACAAACGCAGAACATCCAATAGCTGTGGTGCGACACAAACGCGTGAATTGACGAACGTTTAACACACGTTTCATGCGGTCGCGATACGCGCTACATCCCAACATGGCTTGCGGTTGTTGAATTCCCTCGCGTGACTGATCACAAGAAGCAGGCGTCACCCACGTCCCTTTTCGCACGTAGCTAATATCTTCAACTTTTATCACAGAGACCTCATCTAGGTAGAGCACTCCGCTACTTCCAACGGTCCACCAAAGTGCCGTAGATGCTTCTGCGGAGAATCCTCTAAACGGGCCCACGGAATATCGTTGCCAATCTGATCCCACGCTTACGGTTCCGACCACGTTTCCAGCTCCTCCCTTAACCGATGTGGTGCTTAACGTAAGATCTGCACGGCCATTTTTTACGCCCGGCGCTTTTGCCCAGAAAGAAAGCTGGTAGAGCTCTGTGTCCAAGGTTGGAACTTCCCATGCGCTCTGAATTTGATTTTTTCCAGCCACTGATGCGACACGCAAGGAGAAATCACCAACCAATAGAGACTCATTGGATTTTTCTCCCACTGTGAACTTGCCTTTTCCGGATTGAAAATTCTCTGATCCGACTGGTGTTCGAGCTCCTGATCCAACACCCAAAAACGCTCGGCATCCTACAACCGCTGGTGTGCATGTTCGGCTTTCCGGCATGTATACCTGATAGACGCACTCACCCGCAGTTGCAACTTGATCCATGGTTCCGCCGGTCTTTTCGCAATCCATGCGATTCGTGTTGTTTAATCGGTAGGATGCACAAGCCTCTGCAGAAACAATGGTCTGTGAATAGAAGCGGTAGAAGACATTCCCATCCGCATCATAAAATTGACGACAGTCTGCATCCAAACCAGTTTTCCAATTTGCTTCGTTACACCACTTTTCTTCTTTCACGGCCAGCTGATCTGGATCACGACGCAATAATGTTGCCGGACCGCCTGCAACCTGGTCGTTATTATCAACTTTTTTATCTCCTTTCTTTAAGCTCCATGTGCGCAATTGATAGCCGGCCGTATCAGAACCTTCCCATGTGAAATAGGTCTGCGTATTTGCGTCTGGTTTTTCGCAGGCGCGAACATAACGGAAATATTCTTTTGATTCGCCTCCGCTGGTTGTGCCTTCTACGCTGGTAAATTCTTCACATCCAACGTCTGTTGATTTACAAGAAGCCGCTGTTGAAGGAATGAAATAATTCACCCCTGTATCAGCATCGTCGCTAAAGCGCGGATCTGTGTCTTTGACCAAGTCAAAGGATGTTGGGCTTTTGCGATATTCCGCGTATCCCACACACTCTGCTGGACAAAGATCATTTGCTGATACGATGGCGGGAATCTCATTTCCTTTTCCGTTGATATCCTTATATCCCTGACAGCCTGATTCGGACTGGCGACAGATTGGCGCAAACGATTTGCACAATGTTGGATCTTGATCGCTTCCCGTGCACCCAATCTCTTCCGGAGGAATTTTGATATAGGCTGCTGTCAACGCCGTATTCACGCCTTTCACAAAATCTGTGGCGTATTCGCCTTCTTCTAATTGCACCGCATCCACGAGCGACCCTGTGCCCGTGATCATTACTTCTGCTGCTTTGGCCGTCAGTACAGAAACAAATGTGCACTCAAATCGAGTCCATTCTTTTAAGAGCGAGGATGTGGAAGCCTTGATACCTGTTGCGTCTTTTACACATCCTGCTCCTGAAAATTCTGAACCAAGGGTTGATTTAACTGAAAAATTTGCATCATTATATTGCACGACTTGTGCGGTCGCATTTCCTGCGCCTGCACTGCTTGTACGCGCATAAAATGAGACCGTGTAAGAACGTCCGCCATACACAGGAAGCTTTTGCGCGTACGTTTTCTTTCCATCTAATGACGCATAGGCAATGCCATCATACGCCGGCATGTCTACGGCTTGCGCCGTGATCGCCATATTTCCTAGCCATGCATCCAAGACAGGCGGCTGAACGGTTCCTGGTTTTTCAAAGGATGAGTTTGCGATTAAATTCAACGAGGACTTTCCGACTTCCATTTGGAGTAACTTGGTACAGCCATCGTTTCCTGCGGCACACGATTCCAGAGTTTTATCAAAATACATGCGCGCGCCCTTGGCCACATCGCCAAGCCATGTTCCAGTAGTGGAACGTTCGGTTGCATACCAGAGACAGCCAACATTATCTGTTCCGCAAATTCCGTAATCAATGGTGTTACGCAGGTAGGAAGCAGACGCATCATCGCGTCCGGTGTAACTTCGACAGCTCGCTTGCTCTGCCGGACATTCGTCTGCAGAAAAACGATAAGCGGTTCGCTCTGCCACGCAGTAGCCATAGCCCCCTTCACACTCTCCTTTATTATTTCGGCTTAAACAGGTTTGAATATCGCGACACTCTTCTCGACGTTGATCCAAACGATCGGACAGCAAGCTATCCCCGAATCCTTGCAAAACGCATTGCTGTGGAGGAATCGTGATAACCCAATTACCATCGATTAGGTGATACCACGGGCTCGTGCTATTTGAGAAACCTTTTACAACCTCATCTAACGTCACACATCCTTCTTGTGATGTGCAACGACGCTTGTTCTCTTCTGAATTTGCGGCAAACTCAAAACCTACAGGTAAGATGCGCTGGATACGCAATTTTTGAAGATTGGATGCGCAATAATTCTTGTTATAGCAATCTGGATCCTGATTTTCTTTTGCATGAAGCGTGTCCGAAGGAATTAGTTGCCATTTCCCATGCAGTAAATCGCCTTTCAATGCTTCTGCCACGGTAATGCCACCTTGATCGCCCCGGGTCTGGATAGCTGTGACAAGCGGAAGATCCAATGTACAGTTCCATGTTCCTCGAGAGGCCCCTGGGCAAGCGGCGAGCTCCGGCAGAACGTCATACTCCCCTGTCTTTTGTAGATTTGGCGTGCGCAGGTCAATGTTCGCATTGCGCGCATCATTTTTTCCAGCTGTCACAACTGAGTCTGGTCCGGAAATCGCCTTTGTTTTTTCAAGATCTGAAAAATCAAATGCACCTAGTCCTTTTTCAAACACGCGCTTCAACAATTTTGATGCCAATGTATTTAAGAAAATGGAGGCTGTGTATTTTACGATTTGGATTGGACCGCTCTTGAACGCGTTACTCATGATGGTTCCAACCATCAGACGATTGCTCTCTCGCCCTTCTGCGACCGCGCCCTTGGTTTCACTTTCTATAACAGTCGCTGGAGTTTTTACTGCGCCCGAAATAAGGTTTTCCGCAGGCTTAAATCCCTTGCCCTCATTACGCATGAGCGTGGCCGTGTCTATTTTTGTTGCCACCTTTACATTAATCAAATTCATGATCCCTACGGATGTACCAACTTCACTTGAATTCGTATTTAATGAAAAGCCCACATTATCAAACACCTCTGAATTCGACATGGTTTGATATAGCTTGTCGTAATTCTTCACCACCTGTTGAAAATCGCACTTAGGTTTTGGGCGTGAAAATTTGCTTTGAAGCCCTGGAAAAAAATCAGACAGGGATAATTGTATTTTTAAGAGGGCTCTTGGATCCGTTGGTTGGCACAAGTTATACCCTAATTTTTTGAAAAAATCGTCTGTGGACAGTGAACCGATAAATTCTCCCATCGCGTCTGATGCCACGTCTCCGAGATAGCCGGCAAATCCTTTTTTGAAAAATTGCGCGTCTTGGCCTTTGCCCCCTGATGCAATGTAATTTGCCGCATCATACGCCATTTGGCCCAAGAAACTTTGTACAGCGTTAAACAATGCCACAACCATGGTACGCGTAATTTGATTGATGACGTTTTTGTACGCACCGTTCGCTGCATCCACCAAACTTCCCGTAACCATCATTGGTGCACCAGCTCCTGTTCCTCCGGCTGGATTCTCTTCTGGAACATCCATGGCGAATGCGTGCTCGGCCAATGGTCCAAGGAGCGCAGTCGTACAAAAAATCACCGCGAGCGCAGTGGCTGTCCATCGTGAAGCTAAGGAGCGAGTCATCATAAAATATTATTCTTCTACCGGTACCGCAATGGCGTCGGATTGCGTTGTGGTCCACGGATTTGCTTGTGCTTCCTGAATGCGGATCGCTTCGTCATACGCGGCCTGATAGATTTTGAGAATTTGATCGTCTGGCAATGAGGCTAATGCGTCTGCTGTCGTGAGATTATGTTGCACGAGATAGGTGCGAATTTGCGTTGGTGTCATAGATTCTGGCTTTGGTGGCGCCTGCAAAAACTCCTGAACGCGCTGCACCGTGCTAGAAGAACTTCCCATCATGGTTGCGGACATGGAAGATGGGATTGCCGTTACATCCAAAAACTCGCTTCCCACTGTGGACGTCGCTGTGATGGAAGCGAGTTCAAGCGGATCTATACATTGTTTTCCTTCTGGACAGTTTGGGTTTGTTCCCTGCACCACTTCAATCATGTCTGGAATACCATCTGAATCTGAATCTGGAAGATAGGCAGATGTTTCGTAAATATTTATTTCATTATAATCTGACAATCCGTCGCGATCTGTATCTTTGCTCTTTGATTCTGCTAATTGTTTTTCTTCGGCGTTCTGCTGTTCGAAGAATAATGTTGATTGTTGAACTAATGTTTTTGAAACGCGAAATGGACTCGCGACTTGCGCACGCACATATCCCACTGCAAGAAAAAGTGTGATGACTGCGCACGTACTTAAAACACTCACAGAGATCTTCTGCTCACGCGAAAGGGAACGCCACCATGACTTTACGCCTGGGCGCATTTCCTCGTCTTCCATAAGTGGTTTCAGTATACCAAGCAAACACAGTTTGCGGGAGGTTGTACATGTGGATGAAGATGCCGTATCATAAGGTCAAGATATGCAAGATCAACCGTTCTTTTTTTCACCTCAGGATCCTCGCAATGAAACGTGGGTTCCGCTTGCGGATGAAGGACAGCTGGCAGTAGATGTCTTTCGCGATCAAGATGCTCTTGTGATCCGCGCGCCTCTTGCCGGCGTTTTACTGGAAGACATTGATTTAGCCATTCATGGCGACCTGCTCACGATCCGCGGAAAACGCGAATCGCAGACTGAACGCAATGAAGATGATTGGTACTACAAAGAATGTTACTGGGGCGCTTTTAGCCGCTCGCTTGTTCTTCCATTGGATGTTTATGCGGAAAAAGCGGAAGCTTCTCTTAAAAACGGCATCTTGGAAGTACGCATCCCTGTCCGTGACACGCAATATCGCATTCCTATTCGCCCTCGATCATCGCTTTCGTGAGCCTCTCTTTCTTTTTCGTTTTCCTTCTTTCCTCTTGAAAAGAAGGCTGTTTTCGTTTATCCTGCTCTGAACAGCGTTGATATCCATGATCCTCTCATCTCTTGCTTCTTTTTTTAAACGCCTCCTTATCCTTGCGGTCGTTGTTTTAGGTATTGGTGTTGTGACCGCTGCCATTAGCACAGCTGGACTCGCAGGCTATGAGCATGCGTATGCAAATCGTATTTTCCCCGGTGTTTCTGCTTTAGGTGTTTCCTTGGATGGACTTACGCAAAAAGAGGCTCTTTCTGCCTTAAAAGAACGGGCTATTGAGCTCTCACGCACAAAACTTCAATTTCGTTTGAATGATCAAACCTTTTCTCTTCCGGTTGCTTCTCGCGAAAAACAGGTTGATTTGCTTATCACCTACCCTGTAGACGCCTTGGCTACTCGCGCATTCCAGGTTGGACGCGAGGGCAATTTGTTTCAACGAGGGCTCACCCAACTACGTCTTCGTGTTCGTCGACTCTCCCTCTCTTCTCAGCCTACGGTTGATACAGCGACCATTGAAACGCAATTACGGGCGCTTCTTGAACCAGAACTCAAAACCGTAAAAAATGCGGAACTCCGTGTAACACTTGCAAGCGCTTCTGGGACAACGATCGCAATCGTTCCAGAACAGATTGGTCTTTCTGTGGATCTTGGTTCTGCTATGCGAACCGTTGTACAGCAGGCGGAGCGATTCGTGTTCGAGCCTATTCTTTTACATCCCATCACCATTCAGCCTGAATGGACCACAAAAGACATTCAACCTCTTACGGATCAAGTGCCTTCTTTACTTGAACATGCTCCAGTGCGCTTATTCGCGGACGGAGAACGATGGACATTCTCTTCTTCTACGGTTGCTGGCTGGCTAAACGCTGTCACATCAACACGAGGACTTATTATTGGCATCGATGCCGAGCGTCTTGCTATTTCCCTTGCTCCTCTGGTTGCTGATTTTCTCTCTGATCCAAAAGACGGATCTTTGGAAATGAAAGAAGGAAAAATGGTGGCATTTGATCAGCCTGTCGATGGCGTTGGTTTTGATCCTCTAAAAACCTCTCAAGATCTCACGATCTCTCTTTCTCATGGTTCAAGCACTGCGAACGTGAGCCTGCCTCGACGTCCTGGCTATATTCTTGGTCCTGATGCTGTTGCTATGGGGCTCAATGAGATGCTCGGCACAGGCCGTTCGAGTTTTACCGGCTCTCCGACCAATCGCCGAAAAAACATTGCCCTAGGTGCACAAAAAGTGAATGGCACGCTTGTGGCGCCAGACCAAGAATTTTCTTTGTTAACGATCTTGGGGACGATTGATGGTGAGAACGGCTGGTTTCCAGAGCTGGTCATCAAGGGCAATAAAACAACGCCCGAGTTCGGCGGAGGCTTGTGTCAGATCGGTACCACCATGTTTCGCGCTGCTGTTCATGCCGGGATGCTGATCACTGAACGCGCAAATCATAGCTATCGCGTGAGCTATTACGAACCTGCTGGAACGGATGCAACTATTTATTCTCCAGCTCCAGATTTTAAATTCAAAAACGATACGGGAAAATGGATTCTTATTACGACAAGCGTGAGGGCCAGTAATCTATTGTTTACTGTTTGGGGCACGCGTGATGGACGTATGATCACAGTCGGTGAACCGAAAATTTATAATATTACTCCCCCTCCTGCGAAAAAGATTATTGAGACGCTCGACCTCCCAGCAGGAGAAACAAAATGCACAGAAACAGCACATGCAGGAGCAGATGCGAAGTTTGATTATACGGTTGTTTCTGCCAAAGGCGAGACGAAAAAGGTCACCTTTTTCAGCCATTACAAACCCTGGGGGGCTGTCTGCCTGGTGGGCGTGACTCAGCTTTCAGATCCTGCACAACCAAGCGAAAAAATTGATGAAACAGGGATCAACAACCCTCGATAATTGCCAAACCCTTGATCGTGCCGTATGGTACGAGGACCTGGTCAAAAAGGCTTGACAACCTAGCCAAGGATTGCTACACTACTATTCTTCCGTTACGGTTTCACACAAAACGAGCCCTTTAGCAATCCGCGTTCACGACAAGCATGGAACCTTTCTATAGGGTGTCGCAGGTCTTCGGACTCGCTCTCCCCTCCAGGGAGGTTTCTTGAATGCGGATTGTTCAAGCGCTGGTTTTCTTCTTACATAAAAACTCCTCCGATATATCGGAGGAGTTTTGTATTCTATTCTTTTATTCTTTTATTTTCGTGCTTCTGCTACGCGCTGAATGGCGACAGCAAAGGCGGCTTTGCGTTGCGTGATCTGATGGGTTTTTGCCATGTCCATCACAGCTTTGGATGCAGCGTCCATGAGTGGATGCAATTTGCCAAACACATCTGCCTCGCTCCAATGTTCGTGCTGGCGATTTTGGACCCATTCAAAATACGAGGTTGCTACGCCACCCGCGTTCGCGAGCACATCTGGGACAACCGGGATTTGACGCTCGAAAAAGACGGCGTCCCCTTCTGGCGTGGTTGGACCATTTGCCACTTCCAACACCATCTTGGCCTGCACGCGCTTGGCAATATCTCCGGTCAATTGGTTCTCCAATGCAGATGGGACGAGAACGTCGCATGCGCAGGTGAGCAGTCCTTCTTGCGTGACTGGGACGGCATTTGGGAACCCTTCGAGGCTTCCTTTTTCTTCTTTGTGTTTGGTTACCTCTTCCATGTTCAATCCATTTTCCTGATAGATACCTCCGCGCGAATCAGACACGGCCACAATTTTATGGCCTGCTTTTGCGAGGAGTGAGGCGATGGATTGGCCCGCGTTTCCAAATCCTTGAACCGCGATTTTGAGCGGACCGCTTCCTAATCCAAAGGCTTCGCGATAAGACTCAAACACATAAAAAGCACCTTGGCCTGTGGCGGTTCCGCGACCCTCTGATCCTCCATGCGCCAAGCTTTTTCCTGTTACTACGGCGAGCTCTTCGTGCCCAATATATTTGCTGAATTCATCCACCAAAATGTCCATGATCGCTGGGTTGGTATTTACATCTGGGGCTGGCACATCTTTCTCCGCACCAATCACATCGGCAATCGCGCGCGTGAACGCACGGGTCAGACGTTCGAGCTCTGGTTTGGAAAGGGTTTTTGGATCAACGGCCACACCACCTTTGCCTCCGCCATAAGGAATATTCACCACCGCGCATTTTATCGTCATCCAAAATGCGAGGGCTTTAACTTCTTCGATCTCTACTTGCGGATGAAAACGAATACCTCCTTTAAATGGACCGCGCGCATTATTCCATTGCACACGATAGCCTTGAAAAAATCGACGCGAGCCATCATCCATTGTGACCGGGAACTCCACAAACACCATGCGCTGGGGATGGCGCAAATCTTCGAGCGCGGATGCATCAACAGGCGCGGATTTTGCCACAGCCTCCAACTGCTCCATCGCATTCGTAAAAACAGACATAGAAAAGAATAAACGTGAATTAGCTCTGCGAGCTTAAATAATGCTGTGCTTCGAGGGCGGCCATACATCCGCTTCCCGCAGCCACGATTGCTTGTCGATATTTTGGATCGCGTACATCTCCGCAGGCGAACAGACCTGGCGTTTTTGTGCGCACGCTTTCCTCTGTTTTGATATAGCCCTTTTCATCCAGGTCGACAAGGTCAGCCACAACCGTCGTATTTGGATTATGCCCAATCGCGGCAAACACACCGTCGATCGGCACTTCTTTTATTTCACTCGTTTGCGTATCGCGCAGTTTTACGCCAGTCACATGTCCAACTTCCTGCCCTAAGATTTCTGCGATTTCTGCGTTCCAGATGACGTGAATTTTTGGATTTGCCATCACGCGATCTTGCATGGCTTTAGAGGCGCGGAATGCATCGCGACGATGAACGAGCGTCACTTCTTCTGCAAAACGTGTGAGAAAAGAGGCTTCTTCCATGGCTGTGTCTCCACCTCCCACGACCATGACTTTTTTTCCACGAAAGAAGAAGCCATCACACGTGGCGCAGGCTGACACGCCTTTGCCGTAGAGCGCCTGTTCTGACGGAATACCTA
>CAYUCD010000005.1:0-1085 GCA_964443265.1 uncultured Gammaproteobacteria bacterium
GGACAGGGGAGTTTGCAAAGCATAGTTTATTAAAAAAAATACTCGATCGATTGCATGCCACAGGCGGAAAGCTCCATCTCATGGGGTTGGTCTCGCCAGGAGGTGTGCACGCTTCGCAAAAACACCTTGATGCGCTCTTGGATGTTTGCGCGCAAGAAAAATTTACCAACGTGTTTGTGCATGCGTTCTTAGATGGACGCGACACGATCTACAATTCAGGGGTCGGCTTCATTAAAGAGCTGGAAGAAAAAATGAAGCAAGTAAAAACTGGTCGCATTGCAACGCTTGCCGGCCGTTTTTATGCCATGGATCGCGACAATCGTTGGGAGCGCATTCAAGCTGCGTATGATGCGATCGTGTTAGGCAAAGGCGAACCCGCAAAAAATGCAGAAGAAGCGATTCAAGCCTCGTACGCCAAGGGCGTGTATGACGAACAAGTGGTTCCAACCGTGATCATGGAAAAAGATGCGCCCGTGGCAACCGTCGGAGCAGGGGATGCGGTCATCTTTTTCAACTATCGCACAGATCGTGCGCGTCAACTTGCCAAAGCGTTTGTCACGCCAGATTTTGATAAGTTTCCTCGCCAGCAAGTCACAGATTTAGAATTCGCGACCTTCACAGAATACGAAAAGGACCTGCCTGCCGAGGTTTTGTTTCCTCCGCTCACGATCGAAAATTGCTTATCCAAAGTCGTTTCTGATGCGGGTTTGCGTCAGCTCCACATTGCAGAAACAGAAAAATACGCGCACGTCACCTTCTTTTTCAATGGCATGAAAGAAGACGAATTCCCGGGCGAAGAGCGCGCCATTATTCCATCTCCTCGTGTGTCTTCGTACGATCAACAACCCGAAATGTCTGTGTTTCAAATCGCAGAACGCATTGAAAAAGAAACCCTGGCAGGCACGTACGATTTTATTGTGGCCAACTTTGCCAATCCAGATATGGTGGGCCATACAGGCAACGAAGAAGCCACAGTCAAAGCGTGTGAAGCCACAGATCAAGCCTTGGGTCGCGTTTTAAACGCGGTGCTTGCCGCAGATGGCGCACTGGTTGTCACCGCAGATCATGGCAATGCAGAAGAAGTA
>CAYUCD010000005.1:1095-16325 GCA_964443265.1 uncultured Gammaproteobacteria bacterium
ATTTGATGACCGGAGACATGGATAAAGAGCATTCCACAAATCCAGTACCATGTTTAATTGCAGCAAAAGAATTAGAGGGCATCAAAGCCCCGGGCGGGGATGTGGGAGATGATCTTTCGCTCGTTCAGCCTGTAGGCATGTTGGCAGATGTGGCGCCAACCATCTGTAAATTATTAGAAATTGCTCCGGCCCCAGAAATGACAGGCCAGCCACTCATCTAAAATCTATGGCTTCTGCTTCTAGCGCCCGCACCGCGCTCCTCCTCTTAAAAAAACGCTACACCGAAAAGATCATGGTGGATTTAGGCAATCCAGAAGACACGTTGCTCGCAACGCTTTTGTCTGCCCGAACCCGCGATGAACAAGTGCTCAAAATCTATCCAGCATTTCGCAAGCGTTTTCCTTCGTGGGGATCTTTGGTGAACGCTGATGTGCGACAGATAGCACAGATGATCTCAACCATTGGACTCTATAAAAATAAAGCCAAGGCCATTCACGCACTCGCGCGAAAAATTCTCGACGAATTTCAAGGACGCGTTCCGCAAACCATGGAAAAGTTGGTAACCTTGCCGGGTGTAGGTCGAAAAACCGCGAGCTGTGTCTTAGCCTACGCTTTTCATAAGCCAGCGATCGCCGTGGACACCCATGTCTTTCGCATCACGCATCGTTTAGGATGGGCCAAAGGAAAAAATCCAGACCAAGTTGAACAAGAACTCGCCAAACTCTTGCCAAAAAAAGACTGGATCACAATCAACCAAACCATGGTGCCGTTTGGTCGAGAGATTTGTCAGCCAGGAACGCCAAAATGCTATCTTTGTCCGATCGCAAAACAATGCGCTTTCAAACCCAAAACAAAAAAATCTTAATCTATGATTGGCGAACTTCAAATCATTCACGGACTTCAGAGCGTATTTGATGGACCGGGGGGCAAAGCTTTTGTCATGTTCTGCGCACAGCACATGATTTTCCTCCTTGTGATCCCCGTGATTTTCACAGGATGGAATCTGAAGCGTCAAAATCGCGCATTGCGTGAATCTGCTTTGCGTTCTGCTGCGGCCGCGCTTCTTGCACTGATCATCGCCTATATTATGGGCGAGCTGATCGGCCGCGTGCGTCCGTTTCGTGCAGATCCGGAAATAGCTCTTTGGATCCAGGCCCCTCTCTCACAATACGCATTCCCATCCATTCACACAGCCGTGTCATTCGCTGTCGCATTTGCGCTTGTGTATGGGCATGCATCCATCGGTTTACTTGCGCTTCTCATGGCGTCTCTCGTGGGATTTGGTCGCATGGCAACGGGTGTGCACTATCCATCCGACGTGATCGCGGGTGTTGCGATCGGGTTCTTGGCCTATTATATTGTGAGCGAACTTTGGCGCGTGTTTACTGGTCCGAGAAAAAAACAACCACCCCTCGAACAATCAAATGAAATTCCTCAGCCCTAAAATAATCACGATCCTCGTCCTCCTCGTCGCAGGTATCGTCTTCATCCCATTTTTAAAAGCCAGTTACATCGGCTCTTTTTCCGCAGGTTCAAAAGTAGACCTAGTTGTGCAAGAGCAATCTACCGTTCAAGCCGTGGCAGAACTGTTAACAGCGCGCGGAATTATTGCTTCGGTGTCTGGTTATCGCTGGTACGGTCGTTTGTTGAATGACCAGGTCAATCATCCAAAAGCAGGAACCTATCATTTGATGACAGGGACGAGCTATCGAACCGTGGCGCGCCTTTTATCCGAAGGGCCTACGCGCGAAGAAGCGCAAGTTCGTTTGATTGAAGGTAAGACCATTGATCAAGAAATAGAAGAACTGACAAAACAAGGCGTAAAAGAAAAAGAGACCATCGCGCTCCCGGGAAGATCCAGAGACAAAGCTCCGTTTGATGCCTCTTTGCGCGCCTCCTTCGCTTTTTTAACTGGTTTGCCACGAACGCGCTCACTCGAAGGCTATGCGTTTCCAGAAACATATCGCGTTTGGAAAGATGAGCTCCCAGGTGGCCTGATCAAAAAGCAATTACAGGAATTTGATCATCGTTTTGGCGATGCTGTTGTAGGTTCGCAAAGCGCTCCGCTCAAAACGCTCGATCAAGTCGTCATTTTAGCGTCTATTGTCGAAAAAGAAGTGGCAGATCCAGCAGAACGAAAAATGGTTGCAGGGATATTTTTGGGCCGATTACAAATTGGCATGCCCCTTCAGAGCGATGCAACAATGACGTATGCGATTGGCTCGGGCACGCGCCCAAGCTTAGATGAATTGCAAAAAGACTCCCCGTATAACACGTATAAATACCGTGGATTGCCTCCCGGACCTATTTGTAATCCAGGCGCATCGTCCATTGAAGCGGTTTTAAATCCAACAATAACCAAGTATCGATATTTTTTAACAGATCCAGAAGGTCGCGTGCTCTACGGCGTGACACTTGAGGATCATATTCGCAATCGTCGCAAAGCTGGGTACTGATTCACGCACCTGTGGTATCCTAGTGCCATGACAAGAGTGGGGGATAAGGGGTATTTGCGCTCATTATTCAATCTTCGCGGGCTAGCGATTTTGTTTATCGTATCCGCAGGCGCTGTCTTTTTGCCTCATGCACTGTTTCTTGTGAGCCTCGCAGGCTTATTTTTGTTTCTCTGTGCTTTTTACGCTCCGCGTTTAGTTTGGTATGCCGTTGCTGCAACCGCTCCGCTTATTGGTTGGATGGTTTCACTTCAACTACCTGGCGCGCTCGGCGCTCGCATCTTCCAAGGAGGTATAGAAGTCGCAGTAGGTGAGTGTATTGCGCTAGCTCTCGTGATTGCCCTCTGCGTGACGCGCGTTTGGAACTGGCTCATGCGTCGAAAAAACGAACCATGGTTCTGGCCGTTACTCGGAGCCTGGCTTTTGCTCGTGGGAGCGCACATGATTTCCGTCTTTTCCGGAGCCGCACCCGATCCATTGCTCGTTCTCAAGTTCAGTTTACGTCCACTTCTTTGGGTCTACGTCTGGTCTATCCTGTTGCCCGTCAATCTCATTAAAACAAAAAAACACCTCATCACAACATTATGGACGTTGTTGGGTGTGGGCGTGCTCTTTGCACTCCAAGGTCTATGGTCTTTGCAATTTGGGTCAGACGATCAAACCGCCCTGCCTCGCGCACATCCATTATCCATATTTGGTGTGTTTCCAATTGGCATCAATCACAATGTGCTCGCAGAATGGATGTCTTATCTTGCGCCGGTTGGATTCGCACTCGCTGTGCTCGTGAAAAAACAATCGTTGCGTCGCATCGCCTATGCCATCGCAGGCCTCACAGCGCTTGTCGCGATTCTAACCTTCGCGCGTTCTGCATGGATCACACTCGGCGTTCAAATTTTGTTCCTTTCTCTCACCATCTGGCGTCCGTTTTTACGTCGTAAACCTGCTTTAATCGCATGGGGAGCTGTCATGGCGATTCCACTTCTGTTGTTCATGGGATTTTTTATGATGCAGTCGGGCGTTCAAAGCTCAACAGACTCGCGCGCTATGTTGATCGGCATTGCATGGAGCCTCTTTGTCGGTAGCCCGTGGCTTGGTGTCGGCGCCGGCACGTTCGTGGATCGCGTTTCAAGCGTGTGGCTTTTTCAATATGAATACGGCGGTCCGCTCGATTCGCACGGCGTGATTCAAAAAGTCATGGCAGAAACAGGTATTGTCGGTCTTGCCGCGTTTGCGTATGTGATCGTGGCAGTTGGTCGAACCTTTTATGCAGGATGGAAAGGCCTGACGCAAAAAAAAGAAGAAGAAAAAGCGTATATGTATCTGCTTGCAGGCGCGATTGGTGCATTTGTTTATCAATTATTTAACACAACCTATTGGTCGCCGAAACTTTGGTTGCCAGTTGGAATCGCGCTCGTCGCTGCGCGTGTGTTGCGAAGCGAAAAAGAAGAAGTTATATGAAGCCGCTCATCCTCCAAGTTATCTGGACCTTTGGTCGTGCAGGCGCAGAGCGCATGGTTTTGGAATTGAGTCGCGGATTGCAAAAGAAGGGCTATCGAGTTGCTGTCATTGCTGCAGGCGGGGGAGGGGAAATGCAAAAAGAATTTGAATCTGCTGGTATCAAGGCTGTAGCCGGTCCAGTCGTGGACTCATGGAACCGAAAAAAGACCATGGATTTCATTCAAAAACATATTGAGAATTGGAAGCCGAGCCTTGTCCACGCACATCTGTCAGAAATCTGGGTTGCGCGTGCCATCGAAAAACTCAAAAAACCAGTGCCATGGGTTTTGACAGCGCATAATGATGATCGCGATGATCCTTGGTTGCGCCACAAAGCGCGTGGTTGGGGATTTCGCCGCGCTAATCGAGTGGCGTGTGTTTCAAAAGCCGTTGCGTCTTATGTGAAGCGCGAGTTTCGGGTCAAAGAAGAACGTTTGCAAGTCATTCCAAATGGCATTGATCTAGAAAAAGTGATTCCGCGCGAAGATCGGCCATTCCATAGAGCGCCAAAACTCATCACGGTCGGTCGTCTGGCTCCGCAAAAAGATCAGGCAACCTTGCTTCGCGCGCTCGCGCTCGTAAAAGCCCCATGGGAACTTGAAATCATTGGCGATGGACCAGAAAAAGACGCGCTCAAAAAATTAGCAAAGCAACTCAAGATTCAAGATCGCGTCACGTTCTCCGGTATTGTGAAAGACGTGCCAAAACGTTTAGCGCAAGCCGATCTCTTTTGTTTTCCATCGCTTTGGGAAGGGCAGGGGATCGCGCTCCTAGAAGCAGCCGTAGCAGGTCTTCCAGTCCTCGCAACAGATTTGCCCGTGTTCCACGAATGGTTTGATGTGCACTCCATGACATTCGCAAAAGCGCATGATCCAAAAGCCTGGGCAGAAAAAATTAAACACGTCTTGCTCTTTCCAGAAAAAAGCCGAGCCCAAGCCAAGCGCGCCAAGATGATTGTGAAAGAAAAAGGAGGCGTGGAAAAAATGGTAAAAGCATATGAACTGTTTTATCGCCGCGTAAAGAAAGTATGAAGATTTTGCACGTGAACAAATTTTTTGATCGACACGGCGGAGCCGAGGTTTATCTGCATGAATTGATGGAAAAGCAGGTAGAAGCAGGCCACGAAGTGCACATCTTTTCCACAAAGGATTCAAAAAATGAACCAACAAAAGACAGTCGCTATTTTGTGGAGCGGTTTGATTTCAGCAAGCGTGAAGGCGTGTGGAAGGATCTGAAAAAAGCCAAAAACTTTTTGTGGAATGATGAAGCAGAACACGCGATCAAAAAAATGATCAAAGAGGTGGCGCCGGACGTCATCCATTTGCATAACATCTATCACCATCTTTCTTCATCCATTCTCGATCCAATTCACGCCTCAGGCATTCCGTGCGTGATGACGCTTCACGATTATAATCTCGCTTCACCAAACTACGCATTGTTTGATCCGCACGGCGTATGCGAGCACGGAAAAAATGGCCGCTATTGGGATCTGGTTCGCCGTCGCTGTATCACGCCAGATTTTTTTGGTAACGCACTTGCCGCTCTGGAAATGCACTTCACAAAAGTGCGCCACATCTACGAAAAAACCGTGCACGGATTTCTTTGTCCATCCAAATTCATGCAAAAGAAGATGGAGGAGTGGGGTGAGCCAAAAGAAAAGCTCTTTTACGTCCCAAACCCAACAGATTGGGAAGAAAAACAAGCAAAACGCGGAGGTGGCTATGTTCTATATGCTGGCCGTCTGTCTCGAGAAAAAGGTCTCACGAGTCTTGTCCAGGCCGCATCGTCTGTTCCAGAAATACGTATAAAAATCGCAGGCAAAGGACCAGAAGAAGCGCGTCTGCGAGAGCTGGCAAAAACACTCAAAGCAAAAAATATTGAATTCATTGGGTTTGTGCCAAAAGAAAAACTTCGCCCTATCCGCGATCGAGCAGATGCCGTGGTTCTTCCAACCTTAAGTTTTGAAAACGCGTCCGGCGTGTTGCTCGAGGCAATGTCCGCAGGTCTTCCGTGTCTTGCAACAAAAACCGGCGGCAATCCAGAGCTCGTGAAAGACGGAGAAAATGGTTGGCTCATTCCGCCTGGAGATGTAGAGGCTTGGGAAAACGCTTTCCATCAATTTCTCCAATCTGGAGAATCAGAGCGCGAAAAAATGGGAAAAGCCGGACGTGCACGTATTCAAAAAAATCATCTCTGGTCGCAACATCTTGAGCGTGTGATGGAGCAATACGAAAAAGCAGGGGCTAAAGAATAAGCATCGCGTCCCCAAACGAATAAAAGCGATAGCCATGATCAATCGCGTGTTGATACGCGTTTAAAATTCGTTCGCGACCAGCCAAAGAAGACACAAGAACCAAAAGCGTGGATTGAGGCAAGTGAAAATTCGTCAAAAGACCATCAATCATTTTAAATTCAAAGCCAGGAGTGATAAAAAGACGGGTAAATCCTGAGTGAGCCCCAGCAGGACCCGTGAGTACGGCGGATTCAAGTGCTCTCACAGCCGTTGTTCCAACCGCAATCACGCGTCCACCGCGTTTTTTTGTGTCTTGAATCGCTTGAAGCGTCTCTTTTGGTACGCAAAACCACTCTTCATGCATCACATGCTCCTCAAGCGTCCTCGTCTTCATGGGTCGAAACGTTCCAAGCCCAACGTGCAACGTCACAAATGCTTTTTGTACGCCTTTTTGTTCAAGCACTTCAAACAACGATGGGGTGAAATGAAGCCCTGCGGTCGGTGCAGCCACGCTTCCACGTTCTTGCGCATAGATTGTTTGATACTGATTCAAGGCAGAGGGCTGTTCTTTGACATATGGAGGCACAGGAATCTCGCCGACTCGATCGCAAAGCGCAAACACCTCATCATGCGAACACGAAAAATGAATGCGCGCTGTTCCATCTTCTTCCTTGGCTAGCAAGCGCGCCTCGGTTGCATCTGCGAGCATCAAAATAGAACCTTCAGACACTTTCTTTGCAGGTTTTAAGAGCGCGATCCAACTATCTCCATCTGGTCGCAACAGAAAAAGCTCAATCGCTTTCCCGTCTACCGTTGCTCGCAACCGGGCTTTAAACACTTTGGTGTTATTAAAAATCAACAAATCACCCGCACGAAGAAAAGAGGGAAGATCGCGGATGGTTTTGTCTTGCAAAGAATCAGACGCACGATCCAAAACAAGCAGCTTAGCCGAATCGCGTGGTTCAACCGAGTGTTGCGCGATGCGATCAGGTGGCAAAACGTAATCAAAGAGGCTTGTGTCCATAGCAAAACAGGCTACGCAACAAAGAAGAACTTGTCTAGAGGCTAAAAGGCCAGATCCCTAGACAAAAAAGCCTTTTTCTGCTAGGGTCAAGTTTCAAAATTCATACTATTCATACTTATGAAAACCCCTGCAAACAAAGGAAAGGCAAGTAAATGTCCCTTATTGGACCAAGGAAGCAAGATCGGCTCTGCGGTTGTGGGTGAACGCGGTCAAATCGTGATTCCAAAGGAGATTCGTGACCAATTTAATCTTCGTACAGGTAGCCAGCTCATGGTCATGCAGCATAAGGGAGGCCCAATTATTCTCTTGCCCGTGGCAGGAATGAAAACGTTTATCGCGCAGATGTCTAAACGCGTCGCGTCTCTTACCCAAGCTTTAAAAAACAACGCCTAACCTTATATGTCTTTCAAATTTTTACGCCCTACATGGGTGAAGATCGTGATCGCGGTTGTTGCGATTGGAGTCATCGGCTATTTTTGGAATCAATCCTCCAACAAAGGTCCATTCTACGATACGCAAACCATGGCACAGGGGACCGTGGTCCAAACCGTGGAAGTCACAGGCCAGATCAAACCAGAAACGCGCATCGCCTTAGCCTTCAAAAGCTCTGGTCGTTTGATTGATGCCAAAACCAAAGTCGGACAAACCGTGAAAAAAGGTGATGTGCTCGCACAGCTCGAAACGCGCGATCTTCAGTTTTCTGTTCAGCGCGCAAAACAAGCTCTCTGGGCAGCGTCTGCGAATTTAGATCAGCGCTTAGCCGGTGAAACGCCAGAATCCCTTCGAATCGCCCAAGCCTCGGTTGATCAAGCGCAAGCAAGCTATACCAAAGCATTAGCTGATCGAGAAACCACGCGCGTATCCGCAGAAAGCGATTACCAGATTGCGACGATCGCCGTAGATACAGCCAGACGAAATTTAGATAACAACGGCTCAAGCCTCAACCAGGGCGTCTTAAATGCGTATGAGAATTTACGCAACGCTTTGCGCAATGCGCTTCCTTCTCTTCAAACAGGATTAGTGGATGGAGACGCGATCATTGGCGTGGATAACACCGTATCAAATGCAGGATATCTTTCGGTCTTAGGCGCAAATGATCAGTCTTCTTTTTTAACCGCTAAAAACGCCTATCCAGACGCTAAGCAATATGTGCGTTCTGCAGATGATGCGGTTCGTGCGCTTTATGCCGGTTCTTCTTCCTGGGATCACACAAACACCGCCAACTCAACAATCTATGCGTTGCAGCGCGTGCAAACATATTTAGATTATGTGGTGCGTACGTTAGTCGGCACCCCAGCTTCTGCTACGTTTTCCGCTGCAGAGATCGCTGCGAAAAAAGCAGGGATTGAAGCAGATCGTTCTGCTATCGGCGCTCAAATCACGAGCTTGACCATGGCCGTGCAAACAGCCAACACCGCAGAATTAAACCGTACGTCCACGCAAACACAATTACAAAACGCGTATCAAACCGCATTGCAAAATTTGTCGACCGCAGACCGCGCCCGCACATCCAAAGTGCAGACAGCAGATACAAATATCGAGTTGCAACGTGCAGCGTTAAGCTCTGCGCAGGCAGCTCTCGCATTAAAACAGCAATCTCCACGCGAAACAGATGTGGCTGCTTTGCGTGCCCAGGTCGCTTCCGCAAAAACAAGCTATGACCAAGCCGTCGCTCAATTACAGGATGCGCAAATCGTGGCGCCAACCGATGGTATTGTGTCTGAGTTCATCCCTTCTGTCGGTGAAATGGTTGTCTCTGGTCAAAAAGCCGTGAGCCTTGCGGTCGTGGATGGCCAAACCATCGAAGTGCTGGTTCCAGAAGCAGATATTTCAAAAATTAAAGTGGCTCAAACAGCGACCATGACGCTTGATGCGTTCGGCGAAGACAAGATCTTCAAAGGCGCGGTTGTGGGCGAAGACCCAGATCAAACCAAAGTGCAGGATGCTGTGTATTACAAAGTCCAACTTTCTATTGATGCTGGTCAAGAACAGGTAAAACCAGGCATGACAGCCAATGTCACGATCTTAACAGCCGAGAAAAAGGACGTGCTCTATGCGCCAACGCGTGCGATTCGTGAAACAGCAGGCGTAAAATTCATCCGCGTGTTGGTCAACAACAAAGCCGAAGACCGAACCGTGGAAGTCGGCTTGCGCGGAGATGAAGGCAAGACCGAAATCTTGTCTGGCATGAAAAAAGAAGATGTTGTGATCGTCGGAGAATTGACCGCGCAAGAATACGCCGCCAAGCAGATAAAGAAATAATCCTATGACCTCCACAGGCCAGGAATTGATTCGCATTGAGAACCTCAAAAAAGACTATGTGAATGACGACGTGGCCACTCCAGTGCTCCACGGCGTGAGCTTTTCGATTCCCAAAGGGCAGTTTGTCGCCATTATGGGTCCATCTGGTTCTGGAAAGTCCACGCTCATGCACATCCTCGGGTTTCTCGACGTCGCCACATCTGGAACATATAGTTTTGATGGTCGAGATGTGTCCACCTTGTCCGAAGACGAGCTCGCAAAAATGCGCGGAGAGCGCGTTGGCTTCGTGTTTCAAGCATTTAACCTGTTACCAAAAACAAGCGTGCTCGAAAACGTGATGCTGCCACTTCTTTATTCCGATATTCCGCGTGCTGACCGCGTAAAAATGGCTGAAGAGGCCATTGCGTCTGTTGGATTGAGCCATCGAACCAATAATCTTTCCAATCAACTCTCTGGAGGTGAACGTCAGCGTGTGGCAATTGCCCGCGCTTTGATCCGCAAACCGCCGGTCATCTTTGCAGATGAACCAACAGGTAACTTGGATTCCAAGTCTGGCGCACAAGTGATGAAGCTTTTGCAGGAACTGAATGAAAAAGCAGGACATACCATTATCTTGGTCACGCACGAAACCTACACATCAGAACATGCAGAGCGCATTTTGCGCATTCGTGACGGCCTGATTGAATCAGATACCAACGTTGAACAACGTCGAAGAGCGGACGCAGGGGAGCTGGTCAAATAATATGACCATTCGCGATCTTGTGCAGAGTGCCACGCAAAGTTTGTGGCGCACTAAGGCGCGGTCGAGCTTGACCATGCTCGGTATTGTGATTGGGATCATGTCCGTCATTCTCATGCTCTCGATCGGAGAATCGGCCCAACGCTTTATCGTGGCGCAAATTTCCTCCTTTGGATCTGATATGGTGTTTGTGGCAAGCGGTCCAGGAGAGGTGGATGGTCAGCCAACGATTTTCGTAAAAGAATCTTTAACCTATCGCGATCTTCAACGATTAAAAAGTCAGTCATGGATCTTGCAGGCTGTGGGAAAAACCATGCAAAGTGATGAAATTACCGGTCGCGGGGCAAGCATGTCTGTACAAGTGGTTGGCACAGGTCCAGATGAAGCCCTGTTTTCTGATATTAAATTTTCAGAAGGCGATTTTTTTACACAAGGAAATCTGGATGAGCGCGGACGCATGGCTGTTCTTGGCGCAGATGTGGCGCGCAAGATTTTTCAGGGTGATTCTGCCATCGGAAAACAGATCAAAATCGGGGGAACCAACTTTACGGTTGTTGGCGTGATGCAAGCGGGTGGGGGATCAGCGTTCCAAAACCGAGACAAACAAGTATTTATCCCCGTAACCACGGCCATGGATTTGTATAACAAAAAATATCTCACCATGATCCAGTTTCGTCCAAGCATCGCCCTGCAGGAAGCCAAGCTCCGGGCCATGGATTTTTTCCGAGAACGACATAATATCGCCAATCCAGAAAACGATCTGTCAAAAGATGACTTTCATATCCAAACACAGGAAGACATTGTGCGCACCGCCTCGACCGTCACAGATATTTTGCAGATTCTTCTGGTCGCGATCGCTGCCATCTCTCTGATTGTTGGTGGAATCGGCATCATGAACATCATGTACGTGTCTGTCACAGAACGCATCAAAGAAATCGGCTTGCGCAAAGCCATTGGTGCCACGCGTCAGGCTGTTCTTGGTCAGTTTCTCGTCGAGGCCGTTATGCTCACAGGCTTAGGTGGTGTGATTGGCGTGATTCTGGGAATTGGATTTTCTTGGATTGGAATTATCATCATCCAGCAATTTCAGTCTGGTTGGTCCTTTGGCTTATCTGGTCGGGGGATTATCCTCGGTCTCTTGGTTGCAACGGCAATTGGTATTGTTTTCGGCTATTTTCCAGCACGCCGCGCCGCACGCATGAATCCAATCGACGCTTTGCGCGCAGAATAATATGCGAATCACAGACATCATCCCACTCTCATTCAAAGCCTTGTTGATCAACAAAGGACGTTCTGTGTTGACCATGCTTGGTATTGTGATTGGCATCTCGTCTGTAATCCTCATGGTCTCAGTAGGCCAAGCCGCGCAAAATTATATTTTGAATCAAGTGGCATCATTCGGCAGCGATCAAGTGTTTATCAGTAATGGTCGCGGAGATGTAACCGAGAATGGTCCGCCAAGCAAAACAGAAAAGCAGTCGCTCACAGAAAAAGACTACGAAGCGCTCAAAAAACAAGACTGGGTAAAGGCCGCTATTGGAGAAATGATCTTAAGCGAGCGCGTTTCATTTGGGGGAGTCGAGCAGAATGCCCAACTCTACGGAGCAACGCCCGATGAAATCGTGGTGTATAGCATGCTCATGCAAAGCGGAAGATTTATTGCCCAAGAAGATTTGAGCTCTCGAGCAAAGGTGGTTGTGCTAGGGTCAGGCATTGCTAAGAAATTTTTGGGCGATCAGGATCCTGTTGGCCGTTTAATCAAAATCGGTCGCCTCAACTTCCGTGTGATCGGTGTGATGGCTCCAGCTGGCACGCGCTTTTTCACGGACTTGGATAAAATAGTCTATGTGCCGTACACAGCCTGTATGGATATTTATGGTCGCACAAATTTTGATTTCTTGGGCGTAAAAACAGGAAGCGTGAGTCCAAGCGAGGCGAAAAACAGAATCCGCATCGTGTTGCGCGAAACACACAAGATCGACAACCCAACGAACAATCTTTCCAAAGATGATTTTAAAGTTACGTCTCAAGAAGATTCTGTGAAAAGTGCTGATACCATCGGCAGTATTTTGCAGATTCTTCTCGGATCCATTGCGTCCATTTCCTTGTTTGTCGCAGGTATCGGCATCATGAATATCATGTATGTGACTGTGACTGAGCGCACGCGCGAAATCGGCTTACGAAAAGCCATTGGCGCCACCAAGCGCGATCTGCTCGGCCAATTTTTAGGCGAAGCCGTTATCCTTACCGTCACCGCCGGCGTTATCGGCATTATCTTAGGGGTTGCGTTAACCTGGCTTTCGATTTTTACCATCTCCCAATTCCAGGCCGGATGGAGTTTTGTGCTCCCTTGGAACGGCATTGTTTGGAGTTTTGGCGTTTCTGCCTTTATTGGCATTGTCTTTGGCTTTTTCCCAGCCCGCCGCGCCGCAGGTCTCAATCCTATTGAGGCTTTGCACTACGAATAGGGTAATTCTTGACAAAACCCCCTATTTTTCATACACTGGCGCGGACTGAAAAAGGGCTTTTGCCCGCTTAAGTCACAAGGTATTGGTCTGGCGATTTTACGCACAGCAATAACGCTCCCTCGTGCGGAGGGGGTTGATAAACAAGTAAACATGACACAAGTGCAAACTGGCGGTGAAGGTCAGCTTTCCGCCCTCTTGGCTGAGGACGCCTATTCTGCGTTTCCGATCGTCGGATCCGTGGTCAAAGGCGTGGTTATTTCCGTAGGCCGAAACGAAGTGCGTTGCGACATCGGTGGCTTGGCCATCGGTCTTATTCGTGGTCCAGAGTTGGATAAAAATGCGGATTTGCGCATTGGCGACGAAGTCGAAGCCACGGTCATCGAGTTGGACAACGAATTCGGCGAACTCGAGCTTTCCTTAAAGGGAGCAGGTCGCAAGCGTTCTTGGGAAAAATTAAAAGAACTCTTTACGCAAGGCGTGGTGTTGAATGTGAAAGTGTTGGATGCAAATAAAGGCGGTTTGATCACGCGCGTGGAAAACGTGCCAGCCTTTATCCCAGTTTCCCAGCTTTCCCCAAACCACTATCCACGTGTTGCTGGTGGCGAGAAACTCAAAATTTTAGAGAAATTAAAGAGCTTGGTCGGAGAATCCATTGACATTAAAATCTTGGACGTGAACGAAGAAGAAGAAAAAGTCGTGGTCTCTGAAAAAGCCGTGTGGGAAACCAAGCAAGAATCCGTGTTGGCCCGCTACAAAGTGGGGGATCATGTGGAAGGCGATGTCACAGCCGTGACAGACTTCGGTGCCTTTGTCCGCTTTGATCAAAACTTGGAAGGCTTGGTCCATATTTCCGAAATTGCCTGGCAACGCATTGATCACCCAAATGACGTGTTAAAAGTGGGCGATCACGTGCGCGCCGAAATCATCAATATCGAAGGTTCCAAAATCTTCTTGTCCATGAAAAAGTTGGTGGAAGATCCTTGGAAGACCGTGGCTAGCCACTACAATGTGGGCCAGTGGGTCAAAGGACGCGTGCTCAAGATCAACCCATTTGGATTGTTCGTGGAATTGGATCCAGATATCCATGGATTGGCACACATCAGCGAATTGGCTGCAAAGCCGGTCAAGGATGTGCACGAAATTGCTCGCGTTGGCGATGAATTCGACTTCCGCATCATTTCTATTGATCCGGATAATCATCGTCTGGGCTTGTCTTTGCGCAAACCAAAAGAAGAAGAAGCCTTGGCCGTCAAAGCCTAATCTAAAGCAAATAAAAACCCTCCGGCTACGCCGGGGGGTTTTTGTTTTTGTGTATGCGTCCCACCTTGACTTTTTTCACTTTTTCAGCCATAGTCTCCCTTCCATCCAAGGAAAACCGTGGTCCTTACAAGGAGAGTGCAACATGATCGTTGGCGTAATTCTTGCCATGTGTGGTGCATTCTTCGAGTCCTTGCTGGACGTCCTTCGAAAAAAGAATGCAGAACGCTTGGACGCAATGGTGGTGAGCTGGGCACTGGTCACGTTTTCGACCCTGTTCTCGCTCGTGCCACTGTTCCTGCTTGAGAGTAAGTCGTTCCCAACATCATTCGAGTTTTGGATGGCCTTGGGAATCAGTCTTGCGTTGAACAGCGTGTCCGGATACCTCTACGTCAGCATCCTGATGAAGGCAGAGCTTTCGCTTGTCCTGCCCCTCATCACGCTCAGCCTTGTTTTTCTTCTCATCACAGGACCGCTCATCAACCACGAGATCCCTTCTGCCATAGGCGTGGTCGGAATCTTCGTGATTGTGTTCGGCACCTATGGTCTGAAGTATGAAAACAGGGGAGCAGGATGGTTCGCGCCCATCACAAGTCTTTGGAAAGATCGGAGCGCGCAGAAAATGCTCTTGGTCGCGTTCCTCTGGGCGTGCAGCAGTCCGTTCGACAAGCGCGCAACCATGGCAGGATCACCGCTTTGGTTTCTCGTACTCATCTCAGCCGGACTCGCGTTGATGTACACGCCTTTCATGTTCCAAAAGCAGAGATGGTCTCTGTTTGGAGCAGATAGGAACTGGCTCAAGCTCATCCCGCTTGGAGCCGTCAACACGATCACGGTCTGGTGTTTTCTCTCGAGCCTCACCTTCCTCTTCGTTCCATACGCGATCGGCCTAAAACGCCTTTCGATTCTCTTCGGAGTTCTGTGGGGAAGATGGATCTTCAAAGAAAAACACACGCAAAGCCGTGCAGTGGCGGCAAGCGTCATGCTGGCAGGCTCGCTCATGATCTTGTGGGCAACCCTGCGATAAGGGAGACAGTCATGAATCCAATCAAGAACGTGCTCGTGATCATGCCCGTGCATAACGAGCCACTAGCCGTGATCCAGCAACGTGAAGCAGAGATAGGGATCGTTCGCGCCGAACTCAACAAGCAGGGCATTGGCATGACGTTTGGTTGGTGCGATGACTGCGCACCAGAACTTCCAGTCGGATCCCCGTGCATTCTCCAGCATGTGCGGAATAAAGGGTTAGGAGAAACTTTGCGCGGAGCATATTGCTATGCGACGCTCGGAAAACCAG
>CAYUCD010000006.1:0-15219 GCA_964443265.1 uncultured Gammaproteobacteria bacterium
CTAATTTTTCGGCCATCGGCTTACCCTTTCGTCCGCGAGCCGCAGCAATCAACCAGCGAAACGCAAGTTGCAAACGACGTTCTGCACGTACTTGCAAAGGCACTTGGTAGTTTGCGCCACCCACGCGGCGAGACTTGACCTCCAAAAGCGGCGACACATTCTTGACCGCTTCATCAAAAATTTCCATGGCTGGCTTTTTCATCTTTTCTTCGGAAATCTGCAAAGCGCCGTACACGATCTGTTGGGCGGCACGCTTCTTGCCACCATACATAATATAATTCACCAACTTTGCCACAACGGGCGAGCTGTATTTTGGATCGTTCAAAATCTTACGTTTTGGAGCTTTTTTGCCGCGCATAGATCATTCAGGGTTATTTCTTTTCTTCCTTAGGACGGCGTGCGCCATAAAGCGAACGGCCGCGGCGACGATTAGCCACCCCTTGGGTGTCGTACACGCCACGCACGATATGATAACGCACACCTGGCAAGTCTTTCACGCGACCACCACGAATCATGACAATGGAGTGCTCTTGCAAGTTATGACCCTCTCCAGGGATGTAGGCCGTCACTTCTTGTCCATTCGAAAGACGCACACGAGCGATTTTGCGAATAGCAGAGTTTGGCTTTTTAGGCGTCATGGTCGTCACTTTCGTGCAGACTCCGCGCTTAAATCCTGCTCCGAGTGGCAACTCTGTGCGCTTGCGATGCAACGTATCCATGGCAAATTGAAGAGCTGGGCTCTTTGATTTTGCCTTGAGGGGCTTCCGCGTATGGCGGACAAGCTGGTTAATGGTAGGCATGGTCGTAAAAATGTGCGCCTAATCTATCAACAACCAGCGCTCGCGTCAAGATCGATCGATTCCAAAGAAAAAAATGGCCCCTAAAAAGGGAAAATCGCTTAGCTCTGCGATTTTCCCGCTAAAGCAAAACAATGAAATTCACCAAGCTCTGGGCAAGGGTCGAAAGTCCAGAAAAAATGCCGATCTGAGTCGCCACATCTACCAATACCAAAAATAGCAAAAGGAAGGTTCCTCGCGTTTCTAAAAACAAGCGAATACGACGGTATTTTTCATGAGCAAGAAGAGCGAGAAGAAGTTTTGACCCATCCAATGGCGGAACAGGAATTAGATTAAAAATACCAAGTAAAAAGCTTAAATAAGCTCCGTAAGAGAGAACAAAGGCTAAAAGATTATACGGACCGAGAAAGGGATAAAGAAAACGGAGTAAAAGGGCAAAACATAGGCCCATCAAAAAATTCGAAATAGGCCCAGCCAGCGCAACAAAGACAGATCCCCAACGACGGTGGCGTAAATTATAGGGATTAAAAGGAACCGGCTTGCCCCATCCAAAACCGATCGTAATCAACGTTAAAAAACCCAACCAATCAATATGCGCCAAAGGGTTCAACGTCAATCGACGTGCGCGCTTTGCTGTAAGATCCCCTTGCCAAGCAGCGGCAAACGCATGAGAAGCTTCATGAAATGACAACGTAATCAAAAAAATCAAAACCATGGCAAAAAAACGCAATGGATCTTGAAAAAGGACGGAAAAAAGATTCATGTCTTATAGTGTGCCTGATCTAAAGAGCCTGGTCTAGAGGCGTCTCTTGCCAAAAAGCCAAAAGACGCGTATAGTAGGCGCACTCAAGATTGATCTACTGATCCTATGTCTCGCATCTGTGCTTTAACCGGAAAATCTGCAAACTTCGGCAATTCCCGAAGTCATTCGAATATCGCGACGAAACATCGTCAAAACGTAAACCTCCAAACCGTACGTTTGGATGGCAAACGAATCCGCGTGTCTGTTCGAGCGCTTCGCACCATTAAAAAGATGGCCCGCGAATTACACGCCGAACAAAAAGGCGAGAAGAAATAAGAAACATAAAAACCTCCGATCATTGTCGGAGGTTTTTTTATTACAACATCCGTTCTTTTGTTTTTTTGATAATGGCGAAAGCCTCTTCCGCAGAATCCACAACCTGCAAAATTTCCAACGCGTCCTGAGTGATAAACCCGTGGTGATTCAATACCATACGTTCTAACCACTGCAGCAAAGGATGCCAAAATCCAGCACCCACCAAAATAACTGGAACCTGGCTGGACATCTTTTTTGTTTGGATCAATGTGACAATTTCAAACAACTCGTCAAACGTGCCAAATCCTCCGGGCATAAACACATACGCCTGAGACACGGCCGAAAGCATGACTTTACGTGTGAAAAAATAATGGAATCCGATGGCTTTATTAATACACGAATTTCGACGCTGCCCAATTGGCATACTGATATCTAACCCCACAGATTCGCCACCAGCCTCTGCAGCTCCACAATTCGCCGCTTCCATCATCCCCGGTCCTCCACCCGTCACCATGGTAAGTCCAGCTTCTGCACAAAGACGTCCAATTTCTTTTGAGATTTGATAATACGGATCTGAAGGCTGGGCCACAGAACTTCCAAACACAGAAACGGTTTTTCGAAGACCAGATAAAAATTCAAATCCTTCGACAAATTCCGCCATGATGCGAAAAATGCGCCAATTGATATTTTCCGTAAACGCTAAATCCGGGCCCCCATTAAGAATGTGCTTCGTATCAGCTCCGCTCAACCATTGCGCTAAACGATGCGGCGCCGGCATCGTTCCTCTTCCAGTCCAGGACGGTTCGTCCTGCACGGGCTGCTTCCTCCCTTTTTTCGGCATGACTATAGAATACCACACTTGCGCCTACGCTTTCACCCCACTTTCCACATGCCAGCCTCCCTGCGGACATTTCTCCGTAAATCGAATGGAAATTTTTAAAATTTCTAAATCCGCTCCGGTCGCGTGCCCAATCGCTATCTCTAAATCAATCTGATGTTTGCCACAGGCACAATGCTGAATTGTGTAATTAACCGTCGGATCAATCACCACATGTGCACCTCCGCAATGATGCACAGGATGTCCTTCTCGATCATGATGAATATGATGGAAGAGATTTAAAACAGAAGGGAAATCCATAGATGTATGATGTAAGATAGGCATATTTTAAGAAAAAAGAAAACCCCCGAAGCGCCAACGCAACGAGGGTGAGGAAAACAAAAGGAACTACGTCAGATCCGTAAGCGCGTCGCAGAAGCCGAGCTTCTGGCGAGCGATGATCTCCTGCGGAACGCCGTAACGTCTCGCGAGTTCACGCAAGGGCTTCTTGCTCACTTCGCGATCCGTGCGCTCATCCAGCGGAATGCGCGTGATGTACTCGACGACCGCGCACTGGAGGTACGGGTGCACGGGCGTCACGCTAAAGTGGTTCGCTTTCGCGGCGAGCGGAATAAGATGATCTTCCGCCAGACGGCTCCAACGATCGCGAAACGCCTTGGCCTTGAGATCACCCGCATCTTTACGATGATCCCAATACCCGCCCATGAGCTCATCGATCCCATCGTGAGCAATAACCGTAGAAGCGTCGTGTCGATCCAGCATTTCGTACAAACAATAAACCGCAACAGCACCAAGACTCGTTTCTCCTGTCAGCGCTTGCACAAGAGGCTTCCGCTCCTCGATCTGCTGCGCCGAGGGAAACCACTCTGAGTGGATCGTCCCAAAGCGTCGTGATGCCAAACGAGCCATCACAACATCCGGATGATGCTCCGAAGCGCCCACCGTGTACGTACGGATGGACACCGGGGTCATCGCCCGAATCATGGCAAGGCTGAGCGTAGAGTCCAAGCCACCGGACAGAGAGAAATGGATGCAATCCCCAAGAGAAGCCTGACAATAGCCCACGCAGTTTCTCATGGCCTCAGTCAAAACCGCGTTCAGCATCTCAAGACTCCACGCAGGAGTCAGGATCGGCATGTCAACAACCGCTAGCCCAGGATTCACTCGGGTCATGGTCACCTCCTCTGTCAAAAGACCGAGGGATATCCCTATCAAAAAAAATCACATGCGTCAATAATCCCCATAACAAAAAACTCCCCCGATCAATCGAGGGAGTTTCTTTTGAAAACAAAGGTTTATTTACAAAACCGCTTCTTTGGCAGCCTTGGCAACGCGGAATTTCACAACCGTTTTGGCGGCGATTTGAATCGTCTCGCCCGTGGCTGGATTGCGCCCCTGTCGAGCAGCGCGATGAACTTTCACGAGCTTACCCAAACCTGGAATCACAAACTCCCCACTCTTCTTAACCTGCACATACGCGAGGTTTGTTAACGCTTCCAAAATCATGACCACGTCCTTTTTTGCGTGACCTGTTTTAGCAGCGAGCTCTTGCATGAGCTGAGACTTCGTCATCTTCGCCATAGAGATAAGACCTAAAAAATGAATGAAATAGATGTGTTTAAAACACACATGCAACGACAGTATGCGTCGTCCGCAGAAAAAAGACAAGAAAACCCTAGCAAAACGTCAAGTCCCCCTCCCCTGTCCCCTTGTCGTCACCCTTAAACATGATAAAGTGGCATCGCTTATTTTTTGTGACGGGCTATAGCGAAGCTGGCTATCGCGCTTGCATGGGGTGCAAGAGACCGCGGGTTCAAATCCCGCTAGCCCGACAGAGAAAAGAAGGGGGTCTAGAAACCTCTTGCCAAACAATCAAAAACCTGCTATTCTTTGGTCGTTGGCCCGAAGAGGGCCTTTTAAAGAACAAAATCTTATGAGTACCAACATATTCGACAGCATTGCTAACTACTTTCGTTCTGCCAAAGCAGAACTCATGAAAGTATCTTGGCCAACGAAGAAAGAAACGATTCGTTACAGCACACTCATCTTTGTTGTGTGTGTAGTGGTTGCGATTTTTTTCGTGGTTTTAGACACGGGCCTTCAAAAAGGTATTGCAAAAATTCTGGAAACGCGACAACCAGCGATCACAGAAGAGCAGGGCACCACAACAGAAGTACCGGTTACGCCAACTACGAACCCAGTACAAGTAACGCCGGCTGATGTGCAAGCGACAACGCCATCTGGCGCAGCGGCTGATGTAAAAGTAACGCCAATTCCAGTAAAATAAAAAAATAAAAAACATTACTTTCCCATGCTATGCCTAAACAAGTAGCTGACCGCGGTCGCTGTTGGTATGCGATCCACACCTATTCCGGTTATGAAGAAAACGTGGCATCCAATTTGCGTCAACGCGTAGAAACCCTTGGAATGCACGACAAAATTTTCCAAGTGTTAGTGCCAAAAGAAAAAAAGATTAAAATCAAGAATGGAAAACGCCGCGTGGTCGAAGAAAAAATCTTCCCAGGTTACGTCTTGGTCGAAATGGTGGTGAACGATGAATCCTGGTACGTGGTCCGTAATACGCCAAACGTCACCGGCTTTATTGGAACCGGCACCACGCCAAGTCCCCTCGCACCAGAAGAGTTGGACTCCATCATGAAACGCATGGGTACAACCGAGGAAATGCCAATCACGATCGACTTGCAGGTTGGAATGGCTGTGAAGATCGGAGAAGGTCCTTTCAAAGGCTTTGAAGGAAAAGTCAATGAAATCGATGGTTCTCGAGGAAAAGTTAAGGTTTTGGTCAGTATGTTTGGTCGAGAAACGCCTTTAGAGCTTGACTTTACCCAGGTAAAGAAGATTTAATACCCCTCCAGACCGAGTTCTGGCCCTAAGGCCAGCTTCTGAACCCGATCCCTGGAGATTCATCACTTATGGCAAAAAAGATTAAAGTCCTCATCAAAGTGCAAGTCATTGGCGGCCGCGCAACACCAGCGCCACCGCTTGGTCCTGCTTTGGGTCAACACGGTATGAACATCGCTGAATTCTGTCAGCGTATTAATGCCGCCACCCAAGATCGTTTAGGCGAAGTGGTCCCAGCGATCATCACCCTGTACGAAGATCGTTCCTATACCTTTATCTTAAAAACGCCGCCTGTATCTGCTTTGCTTAAAAAAGCGGCAAAGATCGAAAAAGGTGCCGGAAAACCAAACGTCGAAAAAGTCGGCAAAGTCACAAAAGCACAGGTGAAAGAAATTGCAGAAAAGAAAATGCCAGATTTGAACTGCCACTCCATTGAAGCGGCTATGAGCCAAGTGGAAGGAACAGCGAAAAACATGGGCATCGAAGTTGTTGGATAATTATTTTTCTAATCATTTTTGTGGGAGCTTCGGAGAAACACCGATGCGACCGAACCACATATGCCACGTAGCAAACGTTATCAGGAGGTGAAAAAGTTGGTCGATGCGAAAAAACTGTATCCAATCGCAGAAGCGATGGAACTCATGAAAAAGACAACGCTCACCAAGTTTGATGGAACCGCAGAGGTACATCTCAATTTAGGAATCGATGTCCGCAAAGGAGATCAGCAAGTCCGTTCGACCATCACCTTGCCACACGCCACAGGCAAAATTAAAAAAGTCGCCGCCTTCGTCAATGCAGATAAAGAGAAGGAAGCAAAAGAAGCGGGCGCTGACTTAATTGGTGGAGAAGACCTCATCAATGAAATCGCGAAATCCAGCAAAATCGAATTCGATGTTGCGGTCGCGACGCCAGACATGATGCCTAAGCTCGCCAAAATCGCAAAAATTTTAGGTCCTGTTGGTTTGATGCCAAACCCAAAAACAGAAACCGTGAGCCCGAATGTCAAAAAGATGGTGGAAGAATTGAAAAAAGGAAAATTGTCTTTCAAAAATGATGCACAAGGAAATGTGCACCAAGCCTTTGGAAAAATGTCTATGGACGCCAAAGCGCTCACAGAAAATCTTGCTGCCTTTATCGAAGCCGTACGAAAAACAAAACCAGCTTCTTCCAAAGGATCGTTCATCAAAACAATGACCATCAAATCCACCATGGGTCCTGGTATCCATGTGGATCCTTCCAGCGTGTAAAAAAGTTTCCTCAAAAGAGAGGGGCAAAAAAGCTCCCCGAAGCCTTGTGCGGAGGGGAGTTTTGCGTTTGAAAAGCGCAGAGGGTAAGGTCCGAGCATATGACCGCTGAACGCTACGGCGCCATCCCCCATCAAATGATCCGGGAAATGATGGACGCAGGCTATATCGAACACGCCTTACCTGAAGCTATTCAACCAGCTTCGCTCGATCTAACTCTCACCGACGAAGTGTATCGCATGCGTGGTTCCTATCTCCCGCGTGCTGGTGAATCCATTCGCTCGATCGTGGAACACGGAACCCTCTTTTCTCATCCCATTGATCGTCCGCTTGAAAAAGATGGCATCTATCTTATTCGTCTGCAAGAAACTCTCAAACTTCCGCCAAACGTGCGTGCAGCGGCCAGCAACAAAAGTTCCTCCGGTCGTATTAACCTGCGCGGTCGATTACTCGCAGATGGCATTCCACGTTTTGACGACATTCCCGCAAACTACACAGGCTCTCTCTGGATCGAAATTTCGCCAAAATCATTCCCCGTGCTGTTACACGCAGGCGATCACATAAATCAATTGCGCCTGTTTCACGGCGAAGCGCGTCTTTCCGAATTAGAGCATCGCATGGTGTTTGATCGATTCAATCTTTTGCGCCAAACAAACGGAATAAAAATCCCCTCTTCCACAGAAAACGTAGGGCATGGCATCACCATGACCGTGGATTTAACATCAAATGAAATCATCGGATGGCGCGCAAAAACAACAGCACTCAACCTTCTCGATACCGCGCGTTTTGATCACGAACCAACAGATTTCTTTGAACCCGTGTTTCGTCCAAAATCCGGCGAACTCGTGATTCATCCCCAAGCATTCTTCATCCTCGCGACAAAAGAAAAAATCCTCACCCCTCCAGCATTTGCCATGGAAATGGCTGCCTATGACACATCCAAAGGCGAATTTCGTTCGCACTTTGCAGGATTCTTTGATCCAGGCTGGGGTTGGGTTGAACAAGATGAAGATCGCGGAACTGTTGCCGTTTTAGAAGTTGAGGCTTATAGCCACGACTTTGTCTTGCGCGATGGCCAGCCGATTTGTCTCATGGTCTGTGAACGCATGTTAGACATTCCAAACGCCCTCTACGGCGCAGATCTGCGATCGCATTACAAACAACAAAGCGGCGCCTATCTCGCCAAGTGGTTTAAAAAAACGTAAACTCTTTTCGTATGGCAAAACTCATTGTTGGATTTGTCGGACAAGCCGGGTGTGGAAAAGGAACGGCCGCAGACCTGTTACGCGAACAATATGGCGCAGGCTATTATCGCTTCAGCGCAATCTTAAGCGACATCCTTGTTCGTCTTTCCATCGAAAAAACACGCAAAAATCTCATCAATATTTCCGAAGTATTACGCAAAGCATTTGGAGAAGATATTTTATCGTACACCATCTCAAAAGAAGCGCTTCAAGCAAAAGAAGACATCGTGATCATTGATGGCATCCGTCGCGTGGAAGACATTGCCGCCCTCGAACCACTTCCACATTTTCATCTCATTGCAATCGACGTCCCTGCGCGTATTCGTTATGAACGCATGATTAAACGCGGAGAAAAGGCAGATGAAGCAAGCATGACCTGGGAACGATTCTTGGAAGAAGAAAAAGCCCCAACCGAAGTCACGATTCCAAGCGCTATGGCGCGTGCCTGGCGTACGGTCGGAAACGAAGGGGGCCGCGAAGAATTTGAGGCAAAAATACACGCAATCATGAAGGAATTGGGATTTGAACCAAAAAAATAAGATCATCCACAGACCCAGGATTGACAGCCGAAAAACGACTGTCTTTTTTTCTCTGCGCCCGCGTGTCAAAGTCAGAAGCGCTATGCCACTCTTCAAATCTGGAAAGTCTAAACTACAAGCCCCAAAAGACCCTTCTGCGCGCAGAATCTATTGGATGAATCGCCTTCGTGTTACGCGCGAAGACGGCTCTTCCGAAGAATTGCATCCAACCCCAGAAGTGATCGCGGTTGCCCTTGCAAAGTGTTCACGGTCAGATACGCCGTTTGATCAAAACGTGGACGATGTCTCCTTAGAAAAAGCAGCCGAGTTCCACGAAAAATGGGTCGTGGGCTATGGCCACGGATCAGTCGCAGAGCATGCGGTAAGTTCTGTTGCCGTTGAAAATGTTTCGCAAGTAGCAATCAAAGTGCTAGAAGATGCGCGCCTTGCTTCCTTCACGGAAAAAAGTTCGCGCTACCAAGTTTTTTCTCGCGAACGCGCCTACACCCCAGAAGCCATCGCAAAATCCGGCATGGCAAAAGAATATAAAAAATTCCTGGACAAACTATACGAACTCTACGAAGAACTCTTTCCAAAAATCAGTGCATTAATGAAAGAGCGCTTCCCCAAAGCCGAAGAGTTGGCAGAAAAAGCCTACGAAGCGCAAACCAAAGCACGTACGCTTGATGTCACGCGTTGTTTGCTTCCAGCAGAAGCCTTTGGATCATTGGGCATGACCGCAAACGCCCGCGTTTGGGAATATGTTATTTCAAAATGTCTTTCGCATCCGCTCGAAGAAGTACGCGGTATCGGCACAGAATTGCGTAATGTATTAAAAGGCGAACCCGACATGAGTCCAGATGTGGCGCTGCAAGAACGTCCGCATCCAACCCTGCTTAAATACGCCGAAGAAAAACCGTATTTGCAAGAAGCCCCTGCAGATTTAGCTGCGCTCGCAAAAACGATTCTCCCAGAAATCCCAATGGAAGCGCCCACGCGCGTCATCATGCAAAAAGATGATGGATTTGCGGAAGCGCGTATTGCCGCTGCCCTTCTCTATCGCGTTGCAAGCGTTCCATTTGAGGTGTGTTACGCAAAAACAAAAAACGATTCACCGTTGTGTGAAAAAATTCTGCGAACCGCTTTAGAAAAACGCGGAGCACACAGTGCGCCATTGCGTGAATTGGAACACGCCGTCTTCACGCACGAGATAACGATGAACTACGGCGCTTGGCGCGACATTCAGCGTCATCGCTTGTGCACGCAAACCAATCAACCTCTCTCTACCTTCCTCGGTTTTGATCTTCCAGAAGAAATCCAACACATCGGATACGCAGAACGATTCAACGCCCTCATGAACGAAGCAGATCGATTTTTTCGGGCTCTACAAGAAGCAGGCTTAGACCAAGAAGCAGACTATGTGGTTCCTATGGCCCTCCGGCGTCGTCTCCTCGTGTCTTGGAATCTCCGCGAGCTCTTCCATTTCATTGAATTACGCTCTGGTATCAAAGGCCATCCAACGTACCGCTTCATTGCTCAAGAAATCTGGCGGACCTTAAACGAAACGCATCCCCTGCTCGCCTCATTCATCCACGTGGACTTACGCGGAAATGAAGCAGGCGTTTCCACCCTAGGCGCAAAACCAAAAGGGATCTAACCTAGAGATGTATGAAAGCTCCGTTTATCGTCATTGATGGAACCGATGGTTGCGGAAAAGGCACACAAGCCCGCAAACTCGTCGAACGTCTGCGCGCCGAAGGACATCAAGTAGAGCTCATGGATTTTCCGCAATATGGAAATCCAAACGCGTTTTTCGTAGAAAAATATCTGCGTGGAGAATATGGGTCTTTAAAAGAGGTGGGGGCAAAACGCGCCTCTCTCTTTTTTGCGCTTGATCGCTTCGACGCATCCAAACGTATTCGTGAGCTGCTGGAAAACAATACCATCATCATTTCCAATCGCTACACATCTGCCAACAAAGGCCATCAAACAGCACAAATCCAAGATCCAGAAGAACGCAAAGCCTTTCTCGTATGGCTCAACGATCTTGAGTACGGGCTTCTAGAAGTGCCAAAACCAGATCTCACCATTTTATTGCACATGCCGGCAGAGATCGGATACAACCTCGTGGCAAAAAAAGACGACCGAGGTTATCTCGATGGAAAAAAACGCGACATTCTTGAGGCAGACATGGACCATCTCCGCGCCGCAGAAGCTTCATATCTCGAACTTGTCGCCGGAGACAAAGAAGAAAATTGGACAGCGATCGAATGCACAGAAAATAGCCAGCTACTATCCATTGATGAAATTCACGACCGTCTCTGGCAAATCATCGCTCCCCTGCTTCCACAAAAATCATAGGCGGTTCAAAAAGAAAGGAGTATAATGGCAACGTTTATTCCTTCTTTTTTATTATGGCTCTTATTTCTATCAGAGAATTGTTGGGCAAAAGCTGGCAACAATTTTCTCGAGACTGGCGCGCGTTTGCAAAAGTCGCTGTTTGGTTTTTGTTGATTCCTGCTTTCATGGGATTTCGTCTTTTAATCCAATACGGAACAGGAGAAGCTCTACAGAGCGACAGTCTAAGCGGAGCAACGATCATGTTTGCCCTCATCTCGATCCTGCTCTTTATCATAAGCTTGATCGTAAATTTTGTGATTGGAGTCATGATCCCCATTCGACTGCTCACACTAGCGCTCAAACGAGACAAAGAAGGAAGCGGAAAAGCCACCTCCCCACATTGGGACTGGTCTCTCTTTGGATCTTTTGTCTGGATTATCATTCTTATCAGCGTAGGCGCTGTTCTGCTCCCACTACTCGCAGCATTCAGCCTTGGTCTCATCATCACCATTATTGGACAAATGGCCCTTCCAGGACACACAACCATCTTTATCATATCCGGATGCAGTCTCGCTTGTATCGGATTCTTCATAACGACCATCTATCTTTCCAATCTATTCTCTTTTGCCCCGCAACTCTTAATTGAAGATGGAAAACGCGGACGAGCCGCCCTAAGCGCTTCCGCAAAACTCGTAAGCCGTCGCTGGTGGAAAGTGTTCTGGCGCCAAGTTGTTCCAGGTTTAATTTTTAGCCTTATCATCGTAGGAATTCTGATCGCCCTTGCTTTGATCGTGGGTTTGATAGGATTAATTGTTTCATCCATCACACACGCCTCGATCATAAACATGGCTCCATGGCTGCTGATTCCTTTTGGCGGAGTCGTTGTTCTCATTCTCCCGTATGTTATTCAAGTCTGCTTATCAAGCTATTTGATCGTTTGTAACGCAAAACTCTTTCACAGCTTAAAAAGCGCAAAATAAAGAATCACCGAGCAAAAACCACTGATTCACGTCAGTGGTTTTTTGATCTGTGTTATACTAGGGCTATCTATGGCCAATCTTCCTCACATGCACGACCTCATTTCCGAGTCTTGGCACGATTTTAAAAAGCATTGGAATGAAACCTTCAAAATTTCAAGTTGGTTTTTAATCGCTCCAGCTATTTATTTCGTTCTGGCGCTTATCGCGGGATTCTTTCCAGTGATCAACCATTCCGTCAACATCTTTGGCGCAGCAATCAGCTTTGCCATTATACTGATCACCTCCATTCGTCTTGCGATCTGGATTCTTGCAAAAAACAAAGGAATCGAGCCACCAAAAAAAGATACAAAAATAGCATCCGCTCTCGCTCTTTCCTATCTATGGATCAGTGTCCTGAGCGCTATAGCTGTTTTAGGAGGAACCGTTCTCTTTGTCTTGCCAGGCATTTGGCTACTCGTACGATTTAAATTCAGCATCTACAATTTTTTAGAAGAAGGACACAAGGGCACACAAGCGCTCGCCGCTTCCTCTGCACTGGTGCACGGTCGCTGGTGGGCCACGTTTTGGCGGATTCTCGTTCCACAAACACTTTTTCTGGTCATCTACACCGCCATCATGGCAATTATCACCAGCATCGTTGGAGCTATTGCAGGTGGTGTCAAAATGCAAATCGTCTTAAGCCCAACAGGCGAAGTTGCGCCCATAGTCTTTGCGATTCGCTATTTAATCGAGGGCTTAGGACAGGCAATCATCATGCCGCTCTTTATCTGGGTCGAAATCAAGCTCTTTCATCAACTCAAAAACACGCGTTAATCAACCCCCAGCAAAAAACCGCATCCCTAGCGGTTTTTTCTGTCCCTTGTTACTGTATCTGACGTTATGTGGATCCCAATTATCGGTTTGGAAATTCATGTGCGTTTAAAGACGCAATCCAAGATGTTTTGCAGTTGTCCCAATGTTCCGGAAGATACTCTGCCAAATACAGCGATCTGTCCTGTCTGCACAGGCCAGCCAGGCGCTCTTCCAGCTGTAAACGACGAAGCAATTCGTTTAGGCGTACGTGCTGGCCTGGCGATTGGGTGTACCATCCCCGATCAAGCGCACTTTGATCGCAAAAACTATTTTTATCCGGACCTGCCAAAGGGATATCAAATTTCTCAATTTGATTTTCCTATTGCCTTAAACGGTGCGCTCACCCTCGAAGTTCCCGGAAACAAACCTCCGCGTGATACGGTTCGTATTGGCATTACCCGCGCGCACCTAGAAGAAGACGCGGCAAAAAATATCCATCACGGAAAAACAAACAAAACGCTCGTAGACTTTAATCGCGCGAGCACCCCACTTTTAGAAATCGTCACCGAACCAGATCTGCGTTCCCCTGCTGAAGCAAAATTTTTCTTGCAAGAACTCCAAGCTATCTTGCGGGCCGTCAATGCTTCGGATGCAGATATGGAAAAAGGCTACATGCGCTGTGATGCAAATATTTCTTTACTGGAAATTGACGACAAAACACATCTTCCAAAACACACGGGCCTAAATCCAAAAGCAGAAATTAAAAACTTGAATTCCTTTCGAGCCGTTGAACGAGCCCTGCAATTTGAAATCGAACGTCAACAAAAAATCTATAATGAAAAAGGACGCGTAGCTGCAGAAACGCGTGGCTGGGATGAACACAAAAACGAAACCGTAGAACAACGCTCCAAAGAAACCAGCGCAGATTATCGTTATTTCCCAGAACCAGATCTACCTCCGCTTGATCTTTCCAAGGTACGCGAAGCCGAAAAGAAACACCTCCCCATGCTTCCCAACGAACGTCGCGAACGATTGATGGAAGAATGGGGCTTTACCAAAGAAGATGCAAAAACCCTCGTCGCAAGCGAAGGGCTCGCAGACTTTGCCGAAGAAGTAATGGGAGAACTCGGAACATGGATGGAGGCAACGGATAAAAAACAAAAACCAGCCGGAAACATTCTCAAAGCAAATAAAACACGTCTTGCGAAACTCGTGGGTGGATGGCTAACCAGCAAATATCTTGGTTGTTTAGCGCAAAGAAAATCCACACACAAAGACAGCCAAGTCAGCGCAGAGAATTTTGCTGAGCTTCTTCACCTTATTGATACCAATGTCGTGAATAGCACGAACGCGCAAAAGCTTTTGGTCCTCATGATCGAAACCAATGGTGACCCTTCCCATCTACTCGAAGAGCATAACCTTGGCCAATCTGAAGATCCAAAACTTGTGGAAGAAACCGTTGCGCGGTTGATTGAACAAAATCCAGACCAAGTAAAACAAATCCGTGAAGGAAAACTTACCGTGGTTAAATGGTTTGTGGGAAGTGTGATGAAAGCCACAGAAGGAAAAGCAAACCCAACCAAAGCAGAAGAAGAAGTCAAAAAACAACTCGGGTTATAAAAAACGCGAGAGATAAGATTCTCCCGCGCGTAAAGCGTGTGGTTTCAGTTACTTCGGGAACCGAGAGGCAAGACCCTCGAAGAAGATGTCGATCATAACCAGGATCAAGTGGACAGCCGCTCCCTCGCTCAAGCCACCATCAGGAGCTTTACTTGATACATGTCGATGCAAGTGCGTCAGCAAGGGATTTTCCGACCGCAAACGCCATCCATAGAAAGAATCGAACGAAACATGCTCCCAGACGCTCTCACAACAGATGTCGGCACGAAAGCTAACATAAGGAGGACCATCACTCCCAATGTCCGCCTCCCGTGTAATACACGGTATCGACATATCAAGCTTGATGTCAGGGCAGTTCAGGCGCAACACCAACCCGAGGCAGGGATCCTCTTGAAGACGATCGCTGGCACCAAATTCGACCAAGCGTTGTTTCACGTGTTCTTGAAAGAACTCCCACAAGAACCCAAGTGGCTTCAGCTCGCCTGCAAGCTTTGGTGATACTACCGGAGTTTCCATGGTCAACCTCCTCTTTGCGGTTTCTTTGCGCCCGCAACCTTATAGAGGAACGGCTAATTCGTCAACAAAATCAAAAATCCCCCCGAAATAAATCGGGGGGACTTTTATATCTTCGCTATTACGAGCGAGGACCGCGTTCCTCGAGTGGGCGGGCTTTGTTTACCACGATTCGACGACCTCCGAGATCGGAGTCATTGAACATGGAAATAGCCTTGTCAGCCACAGCGTCATCCGCCATCTCAACGAAGGCAAATCCGCGTGGGCGGTGCGTTTCACGGTCCATAGGAATGAACACGGAAACCACCTCGCCGGCTTGGGAAAACAGTTGTCGAAGCTCCTCATCCGACGTGCGGTAAGGGATGCCACCGACAAACAATTTTGTGGGCATGCAATGGGTCGAAACCCCTATAT
>CAYUCD010000007.1:0-14474 GCA_964443265.1 uncultured Gammaproteobacteria bacterium
TTTGTAGATGATGGATCTACGGATCGGACCCTTGAACGGCTTCAGTTTGTCCATCCACTTACCCTTGTTTGTTTTCGAAAGAATTTTGGACAAACCGCGGGTATTGATGCTGGGCTTTCTTTAGCGCAAGGAGATGTCGTGGTTACGTTAGATGGCGATTTACAGAACGATCCGGCAGACATCCCTCTTTTGGTTCAAAAAATACGCGAGGGTTATGACGTTGTAGCTACCTGGCGTCAACAGAGACATGATACGTGGAGTCGACTTTTGTTTTCTAAATTTGCGAATTGGCTTACATGGAAAATAGGCGGACTTCATCTTCATGATCAAGGTTGCTCTTTTAAAGCTTATCGAAAAGAGGTGCTTCAAGGCGTTCATCTCTATGGAGAAATGCATGTTTTCTTAGCAACTTATTTGTATCATCTTGGCGCTCGAGTGGTTGAAATTCCTATTTCGCATGCAAAACGCGAGCAGGGAACATCAAAGACGAATTTTATTCGTGCGATGAAGGCAAACGCGGATCTTCTTACTATCCGTTTGATGTCGCGTTTTGTTCGTCCCATGGTTTTTTTTGGAGGCCTCGGGCTTTCTTTGATTGGTTGTTCCGTTTTATTTATCTTTTTTGCGATTATCTTTTGGTTAAAATTAGCTCCTTTACTTAGCTCGGTTCTTTTTTGGATGGCTTTTTTCTTTTTTATGTTCGGTTCGTTTTCTTTTGTCCTCGGATTTTTATTTGAAATTCTTATGCGACTGTATTATGAACCCCGAGGAATTAGGCCTTACGCCATTCGAGAAATTATTCGTCGAGTTTGAATGCAAAGACGTGAAACTTTACAGTTTATTTTTTTTAGTATGAGCCTGTTTGATGCACAGCAAGAGAAGCGGATGATGGAAATTTATAACTGTCTTTACACGAAAGGAGCTTCATCACGTTTTCGACGAGAGGGGTGGATTGGATTGAAATACTGCCTCCCCAAGTTCGTGAAATATTTTCGTCATATTTATCATCAAGAGAGAGGATTGCGTGTTTTAGAGCTCGGTGGTGGTGAAGGGATGATGCGGGACCTCCTTTTACAAGAGTGTGGTTCGATGATTGAGAAATATGTTGTGAGCGAACATTCTGTTGAGGCAGTAGAATCTTTAAAAAATCGAGGCGTGGATGCTGAGCAGATCGATGCTCTCAATATTCCTTATCCGGATTCATCATTTGATTTGGTTTGTTGTTTTGATGTTATGCATCATGTTTTAGATCCGATGCGTATGGCACAGGAGATGCTTCGCGTAACTCGCAAACACTTTTTTTTATCTGAAGCGAACGGAGCGAGCCTTGTTCGCAGGGTGGGGGAGCTTTTTCCGAGCGCTCGAGCGCTGAGGGAGAGATCTTATCTTCCTCGAACGTATCGCAAGTTCTTTCAGAGCCCCTTCCTGTCCACGCTTGAGCTTCACCCATTTTATTTTTTCGTTATTCCAAAGATTTTTGCGCCGTTAATTCCCCTCAATGTTTTTATTAGTGAAGTTGGGGAGTGCATTCCGTTTTTGCGATGGCAGGGGCAACGTGTACTGATTTATGGTGTAAAAAAACAAGCAGAGCCCAGCTCTTGAGCTTTTCGTCCTCTGTGCTATGGTTTTGAAACAATATGCCCTCTTTTTCTGCTGATTTTCTTGGTCAGGCCACAGATGTGCTCAGCATTGACTTTTTGTTTTAGTTGCTATAGGGTTCCGTAGGTTCATTGGAATAAAAGAATGGAGGTTCTAGCATGCATCCGTTTGTTCAGATTGAGCTATTGCCAGGCGGTTTGACGGTGGCTTCGGGCGGAACCAGGACAACCATCAAACTTGATCGTCCTTGGCAGCCGGATATCGTCGTTCGTCCGGAGACGTGTCCATTCGATCACCTGCCTCCAGAACGACACGAATTCGTACGGCTTGAAGAGGGCGGTGGCTGGCGTGTGATCGACAATCGATATACGCCGTTCGAATTTCATCGTCTCATCATTCCGTTTTTGTGTTGGCCGAAGGAAGACGTGCGTTGTTTGGGTGGGAAGAAGCAGATCGAGCGCGTGCTTCATCTTCTATCCGACATACATGCGGTCGAGCGGCGTCCGCTTTGGCTCACCGTCCATATCGGCGCGCTTGCCGGACAGAATATTCCGCATCTGCATTTTCATGTTCAAGCGTTGCTTGAGATATCTCCGTTTCCAGACGAAGTCGCGACCTATGTGCGCGCGGCGCGTCCGGAGGTCGAGGTATTTTCCGATGCGGACGTCCGTGTTATCGCCGCTGGTCATCGCGCGGGGCAATGTTTGATCGCATCGCATCAGAGCCACGAACTTTTCGAAACGCAGATCACTTCTGTCGCTACGGCACTTGATCAGCTGATCAGGCTTTTTGCCGAGAAGTTTAAGAGCTCTCAAGGACTTCCTCCTGACTTCATGTTCCTTCTCGCTTTGGCTGACCAGCGTATGCGATTCGCTTCCTACGTGCCAATCCTCAATCAGCAGGGTGGTCCTGAGTTTCTTGCGTTGCTAGAAAGAACATCCATGATCATCCCCTGGTCCCATGAGATCACCGCTGCGCACCTCCGAGCGGTGTGATTGTTTCCTCTTGCCGTCTTTTTTCTCTCCCGTTTACCACCTGTAGCGGGAGTTTTTCTTAACCAGAAACGTTGTAGACAGGCCATATCTTTGTCTGCTAACGTTGGCATATTGCATTTATCCGTTCAATTTTTATGGATTTATCCAGTTTTTCCGCTGATTTTCTTGGTCAGGCCACAGATGTGCTCACGGCTATTAAAGTTTTGTACAGCACGAAACTTGATCAAGCGATTGATTTATTGTTTGAGGCTTGGAAAGAAGGACGCTGGGTTTATATCATGGGCAATGGAGGATCTGCTTCTACGGCGACTCATTTGGCTGCGGATCTTGCGAAAACCATTTGCCAGAAGCCGGAAGATCGCGGATTAAAGACTATGGCGCTTGTTGATAATATCCCCTTGGTTAGTGCGCTTGTAAATGACTGGGGATGGGATCATATTTACGAAAATCAGCTTTCAACGTATTACGTTCCGGGTGGCGTCGGTATCGCGTTCAGTGTTCATGGAGGATCTGGAAAAGACCTTTCGGGTCAGTGGTCGCAAAATCTTTTACGCGGTTTGCAATATATTAAAGATCGTGGCGGGAAGACGATTGGGTTTTCTGGATTTGATGGTGGCCCGATGAAGGATCTTGTTGATATTTGTGTGGTTGTTCCCGTTCCTTCAACCCCTCTCGTTGAAGGTCTTCAAGTTGTTTTGCATCACTTGGTGGTATTTGGATTGAAAGAAAAGATTAAAGCGTATGAACAAGCGAGCCATTTTTCTTGATCGTGACGGTGTGTTGAACGATCTCGTTGATCGCGGAGATGCGTTTGAAGTACGCGGAAAAAAGATTCGGTGGTCTGCGCCTTACTCGTTTCAAGAATTCTCTTTGCGATCAGAGGTGCCTGATGTTCTGCGTGATATGCGTTCGTTAGGACTATTGCAGATCGTGGTGACGAATCAGCCGGATATTGCCTATGGTTTTTTACCAGAAGCGGATCATCAAAAAATTATGGCAACGTTGATGCAGTTGCCGTTAGATGATGCCTTTGTGTGTTTGCATACGCGTACGGATGGTTGTTCTTGTAAAAAACCTAAACCAGGACTTTTGTTGCAAGCTGCGGAAAAGTGGGGGATTGATCTTGCTTCCTCTTATATTATCGGTGATCGCGAGGTGGATGTTCTCGCGGGGCAAGCGGTTGGGTGCAAGCCTATTTTAATTGAGAGCGCGGAGACAGCGGAGCTGGTTGTCCCTTTTCGGGCTTCGAATTTACGTCAGGCGTTTGAGATGATACAAGAAGACTTACAACATCCTTTATGAAGATTTTTATTGATAGCGCAAATTTGGTCGACCTTGAAGAAGCGTTGAAACGAGGCTTTGCTCATGGCATTACCACTAATCCTTCGTTGCTCGCTAAAGAGCCCAAGTCTTCTTTTGAAGAACACGTTGGAAAGATTGTGGAGTTGATTAAGAAATATCAGCCAGGAATCCATTTGAGCATTGAGGTGTTTTCACGCGATCAGCAAGAGATTTTAGAACAGGCGCAGCGTTTTATGCATCAGTTTGCCTATCCGCGCATGGGCGTGAAAGTGCATATTGGATGGAATGAGCTCGAGACGATTAAAAAGTTGAGTACGCTTGGTATTACGGTGAATTGTACGGCGTGTATGACCGTGACTCAGGCGGTTATGGCAGCGCGTGCAGGAGCAAAGTATGTGAGTCTTTTTTGGGCGCGTATTCGTGATGCGGGTAAGGATGAAACGTTTAAAGTCGAGCGGGAAGCTTTGGAGGCCCGGGGTGTTTTAGATGCATCAGATTACGATCCTTCGATTGTGGTTCGTTCTGTGCGCGAACTTTTTGAACGCAATCATCTTGATGCTGAGATTATTGCTGGAAGCATGCGTTCGGTGCGAGATATTCGAGACGCGGCCTTAGCCGGAGCGCATATTGTGACGATCCCGCCGAAATTTTTTCAAGACATGACTCAGCATTTTAAGACGGACCAGGTGGTTAATCAGTTTTTAAGCGATTTTCAGTCATGGATTCACGTTTAAGTTTTTGTCGGGGAATGAAATGCGTGACGTCATTTTTTCGACGTCATGGATTACCGCTTATTGTTGCGTTTGTGATTGGTGTTTTGACGATCGCCCCGTCTTTTTATTTTCGCTATTTCAGTGGTCAATTTCAGGGATTGGATCTTTTTCGATCAGATGGGGAATTGAATCAACTCGCAGCCATCCGTGAGGCATATGACGGGCATGTGATATCGGGAAATGTGTATACGGTTGATGGAAAGACGGATCGAACGTTTGCCCAGCAGCCTTTGCCCGGATTTATTCTTGCGAGTACTGCTCATTTTTTGCATCTTTCTCCGGAAACGTTGAATCTTTTTACGAAATTTTTTCTGCCATTTTTTCTCGCACTTCTTCTTTTTGCGTTTTTTCAAACACTGTTTGCCCATCGACTTTTTTCTGCTATTGGGACGTGGCTCGTGTTTCTTATCCCGGCAAGCACATCTTTTTTTCTCGACCCTTCTACATGGGCTCGCATTTTTTTGCATTGGGATTTTGGCGGAATCAAATATCAATTTCTCTATTTTGCTCGTTCAATTAATCCGCAATTCAGTTCCTTTTTTGTTTTTGGATTTTTTCTTTTGTTGTGGAAATTGCTTTTTGATACGCACCCTTTGCGTCGACGCTGGGTTTTGCGTGTTACTAGTGGTCTTTTGATCGGACTGTCCTTTTACACGTATTTTTACGCGTATTCTTTTTTAGCGGTTTTTGGTGTGGTCACGTTTTTTATCTTTTTCGCTCGCAAAAAATGGGCTCAGGTGATTGATCTCCTCTGGGTAGGCGGTATTGGCATTCTTATTGCTACGCCTTTTTTATGGAACCTGTATCAGGTGTTGCAATCACCAGCCTATCTCGCTGTCCGTGGACGTGTTGGTTTGTTTGTTTCCCACCAGTTTATTTTTAGCCGCGTATGGTGGGGAGCGCTTTTGATTTGGTTCCTTTTTTATCGAAAATTTTCAGAGGCTTGGCGATGGTTTGTCTTTGTCTTTTTGTTAACAGGTTTTATTGTCACGAATCAACAGCTTGTTACCGGGCAGGTGATTCCACAGTTCTCCCATTATCATTGGTATTATCTTGCGCCTGTTATTACGGTTTTGTTTGTCATCGCTCTCTTTCGTCTCCTTCCGGCTCGTTGGGTTTTCTGGGCGACACTCGCTTTCAGCCTTGTTGGGCTTTGGATTGGTATTGGCTATCAGGTGAAATCTTATCAGGCGCAGGTTTCTTCTGTGCTCGCTGTTCAGCGGTATGTCCCTGTTTTGAATTGGTTGAATACGTATGCTCCGAAAGATTCGACGATTTTTGCAAATCTTTCTTTCTCTACATTGGCGGTAGCTTATACGTCGCACAACGTGTATATCCACGACAATCTGACGGACACACTTGTTTCTCTGGATCGTTTACGCGATGTGTTGTTTGTTGAATGGTTTTTGGATGGTGTAAGGCCTGAAGACGCTCCGACCGTGTTTCAAGAACGACGTGATACCTTGGGCGCCTTTTTGTATGGACAGTATTATCGTCAGGCGTATGGATGCTATGGCTGTTTTTCCGATGCGATTCTTCAAGATTTTGTTCAGGCCTATCAAGCATTCGTGAAGCAAGATTTTGTTACCCAGCTCAAACGCTATCCAGTTGATTATGTGGTGTGGGATAAAAAGGTAGATCCGACTTGGCAGGCGGATCGTTGGTTTCAGCGGCCTCTTTTTGACACCAAAGATTTTTTGATATATGCCATACGATAGTTTATGAAGAGAGTTGCCATTGTCACGCCTTTTGGTGCGGAAGAACGACTTGACCGTTTTCCGGAGTTTGTTTTAGTAAAGGGCCTAAAAGAACGAGGATTTGATGCTCGTTTGTTTACGTACCATTTACGTTCTCATCCGGGTTATCGACAAGATGGGGTGTATCAAGGCGTCCCCACAATACGCTGTTCTCAATTGTGGGGTTTTTCTCCCAAGCTTATGTGGCGGTTGTTTCGTTTTCATCCAGAGCTTATTGTTTTGGGGCATGTACGCAGCTATCTAAATATTGGCGCTTATTGGGTTGCTCGTTTTATTGGAGCGCGTGTTCTCTTTCAACCTACAGGGTTTTTGCACGATCCTTTTCTTGTGCAAGATCGAGATAATCCATTGGAGACTTTGTATGCGCATCCAATTTTACTTACGCGTTTTTTTGATGTGATTCGTCATGGGATTGGTACGGGGCGATTTTTTTCTGCCTGGCAAAATTATGCATTTCACGCTCCACTTTTTCGTGCTGATCTTCGTATTGTTCTTTCTGCTTTTGAGCGGGATATGTTGCGGCAGATCGCGGGGCTTGAATCCGCGGTTGTCCCTTGCGGCGTTCCTTCTCGCGTAGAAAATAAAGCGATTCCACCTCGGGCGCAAGATCATCAGGCTCTTCCGGACCGTTTTTTCTTTTTTATTGGTCAGGTGAAAAAACGTAAGGGTTGGGATACGGCTTTGCAGGCCCTCGCTTTTTTGAAAGATCGGGGCATTCGAAGAGAGCTTGTGTTCGCCACGAGTTCAAACATAATAACCGCTCAGGAGGCGATCGACGAGGCAGATCGTTTGGGTGTTCGAGATCAGGTTTGGTTTTTATTCTCAATTTCTAATGAGGAAAAAACGTGGCTGTATACTCATGCGGAAGCGACATTGACGCCTAGCCGGTATGAGGGTTTTGGTTTGCCCGTCGTTGAGTCTTGGGTCGCTGGAACGCCTGTCTTAGGGACGGATATTCCCGTGTATCAAGAATTTCTTTTGGACGGAATCACGGGGCTGGTTTCAAAAAAGGGGGATCCTGAATCCCTTGCTCAAAATATGCTACGTCTTGAAGATAGCGGACTTAGGGGCAGGATTGTTGCTGGTGGATACCGGAAGATGCTTGACTACACAGACGTGTCCGTTGTTGACAAGTTTTTAGCTATTCTTGAATAGACGCCGGCGTTTTTGTAGCCAGAACATTTGCAGATTCTCCATCGATTTTAAAGAATTTTTCAACTGCAATTGGAACGCATTCTTGTTTTGTTATTAGGAAAAGCGCATACCCTCGATCTGTGAACTGACGCAGAAGAGCCTCGGGGTTGGTTCCGGCTGCTCGCAGATTCTCTGGATGGACCTCAAAGAGAAAAAGAAGATTTGGATTTGCCTTCCAGAGATCCTGCATTCCCTGCAGGGCTCCTGGTTCACCTCCCTCAATATCCATTTTAATAAAGTCTACTTTTTGTAGAAGTCCTTGATGATACCAGGTATCGAGTGTGGTCGCTTGAATGGAAATTTTTTGCGAGCGTTCATTTGATGGTATGAGGCTATGGCAACCAGTATTAGTAGGGGATTCAAAGAAATTTATGGTTCCTACTTGATTTGCAATTGCTAGAGGAGAGATAGTGATAAGCCTTTTTCCGTGTGTGTTGTATTTTAGGAGCTCGAAATTTGTCGGATCTGCCTCAAAGGCGAGAACATGTCCCGTTGGACCAACCTGAGAAGCAAAAAGGCGCGTGAAATATCCTATATGCCCTCCAATATCTATTACGTTCATGCCTGGTTTTAGGATTCTTTTGCAAAGACGTACGGTTTCTGGTTCGTAGCGTCCAAACAGGGCTTCGAGTTTCCATCGCCACGTATATTTTTTTGGAAATCGATAACGCTTTATCCAGGTTATTACATCAACCCCCCGCTCTAGGACGGGACGAACAAAACAGCGTGTTATTTTTTTGAGCGAAGCTTGAAAGGACATAACAGGTTAGATTTTTGGTGCGATATTTAGTTTTTTTGCTACTATTTCGGCGAGAGGACGAACGCCTTCTCGTTTTTTATCTAGATCCTGTTCATCCTCCCAGAGATAGTTTAGGCTCACCTCTGCCGCTTCGTGAAATATGGCGGCTATGAACGTTTTCAGCTCTTCATCGTTGCAAGTATGGTTTTGTAATTTTTCTTTTATTATTTTTGGTAATTCCTCCATCGTGTTGCAGTACGTCACATGGGAAAGGCTGTTATAAAACCAATGACCAAAAGAGATCACAGGTTTTTTCAACATTACCGCTTCCCATCCGACGGTGCCTGTAATGGTTGTTATGAGTTGTGCGTGTGGAAGAATATCAAAACTTTTGAGGGTTGGTCGGATTAATTTTACGTTTGGTATCTTTTTTAATTCTTGATAATAATTGCGTGGACGAAATTCAGCCATTTGCGGATGATCCTTGACGTAGAGTTTGTATTCAATAGGAAGAGCTCGCGCAATTTGTTTTATAAGATGAAGCTGATCTGTTACAAAGGGGGCCTGCAGGAGAAGGGCGATCTCTGGTTCCACATGCAAAGGGAAAAATACGAATTTTTCTTTGTTATTAAATGTATCGTATAAATCCTCGACTCCTACCATGTTACGTATTTTTCGTTTGATGCGGTCTTTTATGTAGTTTCCAGGATGGATTGTGGAATAGTCATGTCGTTCTGGCTTTGAATAAAAATTATATAAAAAAAGCAAGAACGCCTTTATGGAGAGAAGCGCTTTTTTAGGTTTTAGAAAAGAGAGCTGTTTTGATCGTGTTACGGGTTGAGCGGTTGGGCTTAATTTTGTCACATACGGGATGGGTTGTTCTCGAAATTGTACGAGATATGCCTCAGCTTGTTTCCACGCGGGCGTAGAGCGTAAGAGCGCCGGTTCATTTTTTACTAGGGCATCAACCCATGTGAAGCGATCATACTCCTCGCTAAGGAGGTAACGATCTTTAATGAGAGATGGAAGGACGTCTAATATTTTGATTCCGCGTTTTTTTGCAATGTGATACAGCAGGAGGCTCCCGATGCCACCTAGGGCAGAAGCGAAGAGAAAATCCGGTTTTTCTTTATCTAGCATTTCGATGATCGCTCGTGCATGCACCTGAATAAGACGCATCATCTCTTCGTGTGTGAAGCCTGGTTGATCGTACGGATACTCACGAACCAATTGCGAAGAAGAGACTACACGATCTACGGTGATATACGGCCATAAAGAGGGGAGACCGTACTCTTTTTCGAGCTCATTAAGATAGGATAGATTGAGCGGTTCTGTTTTGTAGCGTTCATGAATTTCTTCATCGAGTAAGAGCGTTGAATAGTGTATGTCCTTTTGGTTTTGAAGGAAGCGTAAACTTGCGCGCAGAAAAACATACCCGCAAAATTCTTCGATCCCGTATCTTTCTTTGAGGTCTTTGGCAACATAGTGGCCAATGATAGCAAATTGTCGTTGGAGGATGAGGCAGCCTTTCATACATGGAGGGGTTGAAAAAAAACCAGAAAAAGGATAGGGTAAAGATGATTGTAGAACGAGCAGAGCGTACTGGTTTGCTTATCTTTCTGCAAGTCTTTTTGTTTTTTATGGCTCAACCTCAAGAAGGGGTGTATCAAAAGAGTATTCAAAGCGGAAAATGGTTTGTGATCAATATTGTGATCCAACGTTTTTTGGGTTTGATTAGTTTTTTTGTCTTGGCACGCCTTCTTATTCCAGAGGATTATGGCATCATGGCCGCTATTTATCTCGTAGTAAATCCCTTGAGTCGGCTTACGGACTTTTCGTTTGGCGATGCGCTTATGCAGAAGACGGATTCCATTGAGCCTTATTTAGATTCTGTTTGGACGTTTGATCTCTTTCGTAATATATTTTTGTGTATTTTTTTGTATGCGCTTGCACCCTGGTTAGTGGTTTTTTTTCATATTCCCATCGCGTACCTCCCTTTATTGCGTTTCAGCGGCTTGCTTTTACTTCTTCCAGCCCTCTCGAACGTCCGTCAAATCTATTTTTTTAAGGAACTCAACTATCAAAAAATTTTTATTCGCGACTTGATCGGTCAAATCTCTTTTGTTTCCGTAGCCGTCGTCTGGGCATTTCATGATTCTTCTGTTTGGGCTCTATTTCTTGGAACCGTTGCCCAGTTTGGGATGAGTGCGGTTATGACTTATATTCTGTTTCCTTCTTGGCCTCATTTTTCGTTTGCCTTTTCCCGTTTGCGATCTTTAGTCGGATATACTAAATGGGTTTATGGCCAAAATATTTTGGATCTATTGTTGGGACAATTAGATAAGTGGTTTGTTGGCCATTTTCTTGCGCCTGCAGAATTAGGCATTTATTCCAAGGCAAAGGATTTGGCTTCTACCGCTACGGCTGTTGTATCTTCCATGATTAAGAAGATCGGCTTTGCGGCATTTTCAAAAATTCAACAGGAGCTCGCTAAGGTTCAAGATGGATTTTTGCAGAGCATTGATGTGCTTATGATGACCAGCCTCCCGTTTGCTCTCCTCCTTTTGTTGGAAGGGGGTGGATTGGTTGCCGCTTTTTTAGGCCCTAAATGGCTTAGTGTTGTTGTGACGCTTAAGATTTTTGCGTTTGGTAATTTCTTTTTGGCGTTTACGCGTGCCGTTCAGCCGGTTTTAGCAGCCCTTGGATTCCCGCACGTGAATTTTAAGATTAATGTAGCTCAAATTATTGTTTCGATTCCTTTGTGGTTTATTGGCTTGCATTGGTTCGGCTTACCGGGCCTTGCGGTTGCAACTGTGTGCGGGTGGGTGCTGTCTTTGGGTTATGCTATGTGGCTCGCCCGGTCGATTTTGCGTATTCCAAAGCAAGCCTTCGCTTCGACGTTTTGGAGTACGTTTTTAGGCTGTGCAGCTGGTTTTCTTTTTGATTTTATCGCTCGTTTAGCTACACAATCTTTAGGAGACGCACTTTGGATCCCTTTGGTACGAGCTGCGGGTATTGGTTTTTGCTATTTTGCTGTGCTTTTTCTTTGGAGTCGTCGCGCGGATCGTGGTCCCTGGATCACGTTTTGTAGTACGTTGCGTGCTTTGAAGATTATTTAATTTTTTTCTTTCCGCTTGCTGTTTTTATTGTGCGTGCTAAGCTCTTTTTTACTGTATGAAAAAAGCATTTGTTACGGGGATTAATGGACAGGACGGTTCCTATCTTGCAGAGTTTTTGCTTGAGAAGGGTTATGAAGTTCATGGATTGATTCGACGCAGTAGCCTCATGAGGATTGATAATATTGATCATTTATATAATGATCCCCATGTTAAGGATTCAAGGTTTTTTTTACATTATGGGGATGTTACGGATTCTTCTAATTTGCTTCATCTCATGCAAAAGATTCAGCCGGACGAGGTCTACAATCTTGCGGCGCAGAGCCATGTCCGTATTTCATTTGATACCCCTGAATATACCGCAGACGCCAACGCCATTGGACCCCTCCGTCTTTTAGAGGCTTTGCGTATGCTTGGTATGGAGAAGCACGTGAAATTTTACCAAGCTTCTACAAGTGAAATGTTTGGTAAGGTTGTTGAGACGCCTCAGAAGGAGACGACGCCGTTTTATCCTCGCAGCCCTTACGGAATTGCTAAGCTATTTGCGCATTGGTTAACGACACACTATCGCGAAGCGTATCAAATGTATGCGTGCGCTGGTATTTTATTTAATCACGAGTCCCCACGCCGTGGAGAGAATTTTGTGAGTCGAAAAATTACTATGGCTGTTGTGCGTATTGCCCACGGTCTTCAAGATACGTTGTATCTTGGTAATTTATATGCAAAACGTGATTGGGGATATGCCAAAGAATATGTAGATGCTATTTGGCGCATGATGCAATTAGATCGTCCAGAGGATTTTGTTATTGCAACAGGAGAGACGCATACCGTAAAAGAGTTTGTTGATCTCGCCTTTCGTGAGGCTGGGATTCCTCTTGTCTGGCAAGGGGAGGGGATTGATGAAAAAGGCATCCATTCTGTGACAAATCAAGTTTTGGTTCAGATTGATCCATATTATTTCCGTCCTTCTGAAGTCGACCTTTTGATTGGAGATGCGGCACGTGCGGAGCAGGTTTTACATTGGAAGGCCCAGACAAAGTTTGAAGAATTGGCCCGTTTAATGCTTCAGGCTGATTTAAAACGTTTTCAGGAAGGTCGTCTGTCCCTTCATTAGATATGACTTCTTCTCGGCCTAAAGTTGTTGTTTTCGTTCAGGCCCGCATGGGTTCCACGCGTCTGCCTGGGAAGGTATTAAAAACGGTTTTGGGAAAACCTGTTTTGCTTCACCAGATTGAACGCATTCGACGCGCAAAAACGGTTGATCAGGTCGTGGTGATTACAACAACCTCCCTGCAGGATGATTCAATTGAGGGCTTTTGTCGCCATCAAAATATTCCTTTTTTTCGTGGGAGCGAAACGGATTTATTAGACCGGCATTATCAAGCTGCAAAAATATTTGGTGCAGATTTTGTTGTAAAGATTCCTTCGGATTGTCCCTTCTCTGATCCATTGATTATTGATGAGGTCTTGAATCTTTGGCGTGATCACCCGGATCAGTATGATTATGTGAGTAATTATCATCCCCCGACATTTCCGGATGGATTAGATGTGGAGGGTTGTCCCTTTTCTGTTTTGGAGACAGCTTGGAAGGAAGCGACAAAGCCTCATGAACGTGAACATACATTCCCTTTTATTTGGGACCAGCCCAAGCGTTTTCGTATCGGAAATGTGGAGAACTCACGCGGAAATTTTTTCATGACGCATCGATGGACGTTGGACTATGAAGAGGACTTTGCTTTTATTAAAGCTGTTTTTGAGGGATTAAAAGAACAGCCCCTCTTTTCCATGGATGATGTTCTTACTTTGTTAACTACGCATCCTGAGATCGCGGAGTTGAATAAGAACCGATTAGGTGTGAATTGGTATCGGAATGTGGAGGGTCAGCTCAAAACCGTTTCTCGCACGCAGTATCAGCGAGAAAAACCCTTATCTCTCCAGCTTTCTCGTTCACATTTGTATCGTGCACGAAAAAGCCTTGTATTAGAGCAGGAAGCGGTTTCTCCTGATGCTTCACGTCCTTTCTTTTTTGCTTCTGCTCATGGTTGTGAGCTGACGGACGTTGATGGAAATACGTATATTGATTTTGACATGGCTAATGGGACATGTCTTTTGGGCTATGCGGATCCAGGTGTTCTTTCAGCCCTTCAAACGTCTTTTCAGGCACAGACCATACAGGTGCCTTCATCTCCTGAAGAAATAGAAGCGGCTGAATTTCTTATCCGAATCGTACCGTGCGCGGAACGAGTTCAATTTGTTTCTTCTGGAAAAGAAGCTTTTGCTGCGACCTTGGCTTATACGCGTGCTTTTACGCATCGTCCTTTTATTCTTTCTTGTGAGGCAGGTCTTCCATCGGTTGTTGCAACTGGAGATCAGGCCGTCGCATCTTCTGTCCATCAGGATGGATTTATTCCGTGTCCTTTTGGCGATCTCGCGGTTATTGAAAAGCTTTTTGACCAATTTCCAGAACAGATTGCGAGCGTGGTTGTAAACCCACTCTCTGTGTTTCCTTTTGCTTATTCATTTCTTTCTGCGTTACAAACGCTCGTTCGTTCTCGAGGCGCTCTTTTAGTTTTTGATGAGCGCGTTGATGGATTCCGTTTACGTTTGGGTGGTTCTCAAGAGGCGCTTGGTATTTTTCCAGATCTTGCCTTTTTTGGTCCCGCTCTCGCCAACGGCTTCTCTTTTGGGGCTGTTGTTGGCAAAAAAGATTATTTCGATGCGCGGTCCGATTCTTCTTTTTCTGCTTTTCGTCCGGCGTTCCTTCCTTTTTCCGCTATGCTCGCTACTTGCTCCCAGCTTCACGTACAGAAGGCTCCCCAGATTCTTTGGGAGCGGGGGAGCGCATTGCGACAAGGCCTTCAATCTCTTTTAGAGAAATACCACCTTACACCCATCCTCTCGCTTCGAGGTTCGCCGGTTCGTTTCGTCTGTTCTTGTGTGGATACCCCATCTATCTCCGCGCATACCATTTTTTCGTTTATTCAACAGGGATGCGCAAG
>CAYUCD010000008.1:0-14279 GCA_964443265.1 uncultured Gammaproteobacteria bacterium
GGATTATCGTGGTTGCTGGCGAGCCTTTGGGCAAATCCGGGTATATGAACCTCGGGGAACTGCGAGAAGTCGCATAAAAACCATAACCAAAAATCCTCGGGCTCCGCCAGAGGATTTTTTTATTCGTCTGGATTGACCACTCAGACGAATTATGATACAAGTTTTCTTCCTCGTTAAAGGGGAAAGAAGGAGGATGTCATGAACCCAGCCGTGTACCTTGGCATCGCGCTGTTTTGCTTGCTGCTGTTCGACTTCTTGGTCTACATCATCTACAAGAGGAGTAGGGGACAGAAAGACCGCTGGTACATGCGCATTGTGGAAGCAAGTGGCGTGGGCTCATTCCTGGAGCTCCACGTTCGCGGTGGGTATGTGTACCCAGCCAGAAGATTCCCTTGCTGCTTCAGGTACGCACCTCACGAGGTCATCCATCTCGTGCCAGAGACGTCTGTGGGCAAGGAGGTGCTCGGTGAGGGGATCCAGTGGGACGTCTTCGCCTCCTGTCTCATTCACAAACGTCAGTGGGGAAAAATCCCCGGCTCTGTGATCGCAGTCTATCTCACGAGAAACCGTCGAGAGGCACAGGACGCGTACATCAAGACCATCACGGACATTCCAATCTTCCCAGTAAACTAGCCTGCTTCAACACACTCCGTGCGCAAAAACAAAGCGCATCTTCCGGGGTGTGCTTTGTTTTCAGACTGATTTTTTAGAGGCCTGTTAGAAAAAGAAGGTAGCAAGCGCGATCAAAAGACAGGCTCCACCAAGGATCCGTAAAATAGCACGCGACAAGAAATCCAGCTCTTTATCCGTGAATCCTCCTGCAATCCGTTTTCCCATTGCAGCAGCGTCTCGATGGGTAGAGCCGTCCATCTTGAGATGATTCCATTTTGGATGAGCAGATCTAAATCCAAACGCCAGACAAAATCGAAGGACGATTTTCATGTATCGAATAAAGGGTGGAAAGCTGAGCGCGATTAAAACAATGCCAGCGATAAGAGGTCGAAGAAGGAGAGGAGGAATAGTCATAAGAGATAATAAAACAATGATACGCCTGTTGGCCAAGGATCTCCAACCGCAGAAAACAAAAAATCTCACCGTTTGGGCGAGATCTTTTGTGGCGGGTCGGAAGGGATTCGAACCCTCGGTCTTCTCCGTGAAAGGGAGACGTGTTAACCGGGCTACACCACCGACCCATGCGCATTGTCTATCAACCAACGGATATAAGACTTCCGTTTCTTTCGTTTTATCTCCGCTTCGCGCTTCTTTGCTTCAAGCGACGAAGGGTAAGCTTCCGTGTAAACAATCTTCCACGGACCCTTGCCTCTCGTCGAGATATTCTGTCCTCGGTTACGCTCTTCAAAACGGCGATCTAAATCTCCTGTAGCCCCCGTATAATAAGTTCCTTTCTCGTTTTGTAGAATGTAGAGATAGTGCATGCGAACCCTCGGTCTCCCCGCAGTCCTGCGGGGCGTGTTAACACCGACCCATGGGGTTTGACAACGCGTGTGACTTGGAACACGATAAAAACGTTGTCGCGGGCTCGATCGTATCAAACGCTAGCCCGTCTGGCAAGCCCCTATGTTTGCCTTTGTTCGCCACGCTGGCTATTACATCAGTACCGGGTCACTCACCCAGGAAGGTGAAGTGGAAGCAAAAAAGCTCGCAGAACGCCTGCGGGATCTTTCGGGAGCTTGGAAAGAGATTCATGTTTCGCCAGCCACGCGTACGCAAGAAACGGCCGTCATTATTGGGAGGGAATTAGGGATTCCTCTCAAGGTGGATCCACGTCTAGAATCAGGAACAAACTTGGTGGCTCTTTTTCCACCCAATGAGCCGGAGGCAAATATCTTTGTCACGCATCTTCCGGTCATTACAAACGTCATTCGTATTTGGAGCCGACACTTTCAAATGCCAGAGCCACCGCTCACAGAAATTTCAAACGGTTATCTGGTAGATCCGATCGCGAAAACCATCAAACCTATTTTATAAAAAACCCGCCCTTCGAGAAAAGGCGGGGTGAGACAGAAGAAAAAAGACGAAGAGAGCTAGGCTGCGAGCGCGTTGCCCGCGATGAGCGTGACGCAGTCCCAGCAGTGCTTCTTGTTGTCCGGGGCGCCACAGCACTCGCAGTGGCCGAGCTTCTTGATGTGCAGGGCGTTCTCCTCGCGTCGCCGGGCGAGCGCAAGCAGACCTTCACGCACCTCCTTCTCGGAAAGAACTCCAGAGAGGTTACGAATGTCCATGGGCACCTCCTCAGGGTTTGGGGCCCTGTTCCTGAAGCGCATCTTCTCCCACGTTCGGATCAAGGGAGGAGCTCCCGACGAACCGGACAAGAGGAAGAAGACGCTCCGTATTTGGATCCTTCATCCATGAAGCAAAGAGGTCGCGTACGCAAGCTGGGAGATCAGAGGGGCATGCCACCACAAGGATCTCATCCAATCGGAACATGAATCGGGCCGCGTGCCAGCCAAGCGCGAGGAGCTCCTGGGACGCAGAGCACGACTCCGTATCTGTACGGAAGGAGATGCCTCGCGCGTATCGGAAGAACTGGACCGAAACGCCCGTGAGGAATCCACGAAAGCGTTCCTCCGCTTTTTGTTGGCGGAAGATGTCGAACTCCTCCAAGTCAGGGAGATGCGTAACCAGGAAGTCCAGAGGTGCCTCTGCCGACTCTTGGCTATGCGCGCCAGAATCACCGCCACCGAACGAGAGGACAATGGGAACATCCGGCTGTTCGCGCAAACGCGTGAGCGCTACACGAACCATGATCGGAAGTTGTCCAGGATGGTGCGGGGGAGTTCCCCACATGATTTCATGCCACCCCTTGGTTTGCAGGTGGCGTCCACAGCAGTGAATGATGCGGGCCATGGGGCCTCCTTGTGAAGGGACGAGGGACTGGAAGGAACGCCTCAAAATAGAAAAAAAAGGCTTGTTTGTCAAGTCCCTTCTTTTATATTTTTTTATTGTTTACTGTTTGCGAACAAGAACGCGTTTAACCGCTCCGATCACATCTTTTGCTGTCATGCCGTATTTTTCAAGCAGCGCACGTGGCGCGCCAGATTCACCAAAGCAATTAGGCATGCCCACAGGCTCAATCGGCGCAGGATCTCGACGCGCAAGTACTTCAGCGACGGCCCCAAAGAGTCCACCTGTTGTTTGATGCTCTTCCACGGTCACGCAACACCCAGTCTTTTTTACGCTCGCAAGCAACGTTTCTTCATCAAATGGTTTGAGGGTATGGCAGTTCAATACCTCAGCTTCAATCCCGCGCTTTGCAAGAAGCTCCGCCGCAAGGAGCGCTTCATAGATAATGGGTCCGCATGCCGCGATCGTCACATGGTTGCCAGATCGAAACAGGGTGTGCTTGCCAAGCGCGAATGGCGTTTTTTCTTTTGTGATAACAGGTGTCTTCTCACGGGTTAGACGCAAATACGCAGGCCCCTTAAAGCGCGCAAGCGCAATCGTCGCTTTTTTCGCTTCAGAATAATCACACGGAACAACGATGGTGATATTTGGGAGCGCGCGGAGCATGGCAATATCTTCAAGGGCTTGATGCGTTGCCCCATCCGCTCCGGTTGAAAGCCCAGCGTGAGATCCAACGAGTTTCACATTCGCATTTGAATAGCACACGGATACACGGATCTGATCCCAGGTGCGTCCTGGCATAAACACTGCATAGGAACTTGCAAAAGGGATCTTTCCGGAGAGCGCGAGTCCAGCAGCAATGCCCACCATGTTTTGTTCCGCGACCCCACACTCAATAAATCGTTCTGGATAAGCTTTTTGAAAACCAGCAACGCGCGTGGATTCAGCCAAGTCTGCGGTTAACACCACAACGTGCGGATGCGTTTTTCCCAATGCCAACAATCCATCTCCATACCCATTCCGCGTAGGAATGAGTTCTACGTCATGAGAAAAGAGCCGTGGATGAAGAGGAGAAAAGAGCATAGTTACACAACATCAGAACCAAGATGCCCGCCAAGCGTGCGCAATTCTTGGAGTGCGATCTTTGCTTCGTGGGCAGAAGGAACTTTTCCGTGCCATTCAAATTTTTGTTCCATAAAATCCACGCCCTTACCAGGAATCGTGTGTGCTAAGATCACCGTCGGTTTTTCAAAAATGGCTTTTGCTTCTTCCAATGCATCAATCACGTCGTGCATCTTATTTCCATTCACCTCAATCACGTGCCATCCAAATGTGTGCCACTTGTCTGCGAGCGGTTCAAGCGGCATTACGTTTTCTGTAAACCCATCTATTTGAATATTATTGCGATCTACAATCGCCGTCAGGTTGTGCAGTCGTTCTTTTCCGGCAAAGAGAATCGCTTCCCAGCTTTGTCCTTCATCCAATTCTCCATCGGACAAAAGCGCATAGGTTCGCCACGACCCTCCATCCATACGTGCGCAGAGCGCCATACCAATTGCTTGTGAGAGCCCTTGTCCCAATGATCCGCCCGAGGTTTCAATTCCCATGTGAAATTGATTGTTGGAATGGCCCTGAAACGGGGAGCCAAGCTTGCGCAAAGAAGAGCGAAACGCTTCTACAGAACAAAATCCGCGATGCGCAAGTGTGGCGTATAAAACAGGGCAGATGTGCGCGTTGGATAGCACGACACGATCGCGTTCGGGCCAGTCAGGTTTTTTTGGATCAATGTGGAGAACGTGAAAATACAGGGCTGTGAAAATATCAGCCATGCCTAAGGCGCCGGCAATATGTCCGCTTTGCGCACGCACAAGAGCTCGAACCACATCTTCACGAATGCGATTCGCAAGCGTTTCTAATTGTGGAATCGAAAGGGGCAAAGGTGCGGACACAGAGACGAAAGATGTTTAATTCACGACATTGATGGTGCCTTGGTTGCCAGAATGAAACGTGCAGTAATAATCAAATGAACCAACCGTAGAAAAGGTGCGAGAATACGTGCCGCCTGATTCAATAATACCGGAATCAAATCCAGCTCCTTTAACCGCATGAGAAAGAACATCCCCATTGGTCCAGGTAATTGTCGATCCTTTTTTGATGGTAATCGTGGTTGGGACAAAGCTGTTTTGAACTGAGCCGATTGTTACGGTGGCTTTGTTTAAATCAAGCTGTTTATCTTGCGCAATGGTTGTGGTGCGCGTCATTACGTCAGCCGCATTATATTCCGTGGATGCGGAAATAGGATTGCCAGTTCGATAGTTCGTAAAGAAAGCGTCTGGAAGATCCTCGATTTTATTTTTCCAATTCAAGCCGAAAATTGTTTGTGCAAGTTGTTCGCTGGCAACATGGCGTAAGACTCCGCCCTCATCCACAGCGTACGCTTTTGGATCGGTCGTGATCTTAATCATTTTTACGCCAGGACGATACGTGACATTGCCACCAAGAGGAATCGTAGAAAGCTGTCCGTCAGGGATGGTTTTCACGGTTGAAAAATCCTTGTACCACGTGAAATACGTTTTTTCATTTGGAAACACAAGGCGTTTGCCGTTCGGAGCAAAATAATAAACGGTTGCCAATGAGCCTTTGATAAGCTCGCCAGGGCTAAAAGCCGTGGTTGCGGCAAAGGAGCTAGAAGGAATAAAAAGCGCGAGACAAACAAAGGCAGAAACAAGGGGTTTAAACATATTCATAGTAAGTTATTGAACAGAGATACGTGTAGAAGTAGCGAAGCCGGAAAGCCCGGTATTGTCCGTGGCCTTGGCAACAAAATTGAGCGTGCGCGCCGAGGTCCATGGCCCAGCGATCAAAGTGCAGGTAGAGCCAGTGCATGATTTTGCGAGCGTGCCGTCCAACCAGATTTCTGTAGAAACGATGGCGTTTGCATCAGAAGAGGCGGTTGCCGTGACATCCACAGTTTCATTCACGTAGATCAGATCTTTGCCCGTCAGGATAGAAACCGCGGGTCGAGGATTTTCAACCACCGAAATCGTGGCGCTATTGGATTGTCGCGTAAAACCATTCGCATCTTGAATGATGGCATACAAAGAGTGCGTTGTTCCGACGTTGCTCGTTTCTTCTTCTATATAACGGCAAACCTGCGTTGAACTGCAAATAGAACGCAATGCTCCATCCACATAAACGTAAATAGATTTTGCGGTAAACGTTAGATCAACAGTCACAATCGCCTCGCGCTGTGCGCCTTTTTTGATTTCAGCGCGTGGCACCGTGAGAAGAACGCCAGCTGCGCCCGAGGTAGGCGTAATGGTCGTGGTTGCAGACGCTCGCGTTAAATCCATCCACGTTGCCACTCCCTGAAAATCGTAGGATGTTTTGGTGCCAGAAGAAGGAATGGTGTAGTCAACGGAACAAGGAGAAAATGTACAAATTCTTTGTGAAAATCCATCAAAGAAAATTTCCACTTGCACAAGGCTTCCCGAAGGAGAGGCTGAAGCAGTAAGTTGGACCGTCTCACCCAAAGCAGGATGCTCTTTTGATGCAGATGTTGTCACGATCCGTGTTGGGGCAGGCGTTGGAGTTGGGGTAGGGGCAGGCGTTGGAGTTGGCGTTGGTGTAGGAACAGCAAAGACAACGCGATCCGTATTAATCGAAATCGCTGCCGCGCCTACGGTCGCAGGAACAAAATCCGCGAGAGAGACAATAGGTAGTCCTATATTATAATTCACGAAAAACGCATCTGGAATGTCGTGAATCTGCTTGGCCCACGTAGCACCATACAAAGATTGTGCGAGCGTCTCTGTCTGAACCCAGCGTAATGTTCCGTGCGCATCCACGGCGTACACTTTTGGATCTGTGGTGATTTTCACCATGTAAGATCCAGGTTTATAGGTCACATTTCCTCCAAGCATATACGAAGCGAGTTCTGTGTCAGAGATCGTCTTCACCGTAGAAAAATCTGCATACCAACTAAGGTATGTTTTTTCTGTGGGAAACACGTAACGCTTGCTATCTGACCCAAAATAATACACAGACGGCCCTGAACCTTTAATTAAATCACCTCCATTGGGCGCAGCAGCGCAAAATGAGGTGGGAACACACAGCGCGAGAAGCGCCACTAGCAAAAAAAGACGTCTCATAGGCGTCTGTAGTGTACCGCGTTTGCATGCTTTTTCGTAGCCCCTCACGGATTCACCTTCTTTTGGAGCGCATTCAAGGCTCGAATAGGGCGCGATGTTCCAAAGATGGCATGCGTAACATAAAATTTTCGCACGCCAGCTTGCTTCAATGGAAGAATGTTGTGACTGGTAATTCCTCCATCAAGCCCAATGGTCAAACGGGGGGCGATCTTTTTCAGCGCTTTAATTTTTTCCATGGTAGAGGTCAAAAGCTTTTGTCCACTTTTTCCGGGGCGTACACCCAAAACAAGAACTTCATCCAGAACTGAGGCGTACGGCAAAATCGCAGAGACAGGCGTTTGGGGAGAGAGGGCGAGTCCGGCGCGAATGTGAGCTGTTCGACAATGGCGAAGAAGCGCACGATGATCAATGGGCGCTTCAATGTGCCAGATCGCGGTTTTGATCGCCTCGGTTTTTTCCCATAGGCGTAAAACGCGTTCAGGATGGCGGACCATAAGATGGAGCGTGAGATCCAAAGAAAAATCATGCAAACAAAATTCTTTTGGATCTGCCCAGCTTTTTTGGGGTACAAAGAGGCCGTCCATCACATCGAGCTGAACATCAGAAACGCCAGCGCGTTCTAAGAGGGCGAGCCGAAAAAGCGCTTCATCTGCATGACGGCTCAAAACAGCAGGAATCACGCGAGCGATCATAGTTATTGATCTAATTGCCGCGCACGACGCACAAAACGTTTTTCTTTTGATGGTTTTGTGGCAAGCCAGGCCAGCACAATCTTTTTTGCCATAGCTGGAGTTGTCATGCGTCCGCCCAAGGCAAGAACATTTGCAAGATCTTCTTCGCGCGCTGTTCTGGCATCAGTTTCATTTTTTGCGACAACCGCACGAATGCCTTTTACGCGATTTGCTGCCATGGCAACGCCTGCTCCTGTTCCGCAGACAAGAATGGCTTCTTGATTGCGTTTTACCGCGCGTTCCGCAACGTCTCGTCCAATCAAAGGATAGTCATCTCCATCAAGCAAAACAGGGGATAAATCCTCTACGCGGCGTCCTTGCTGTAGTAAAAACGCTTTAATCGTTTCTTTGAGATGAAAACCAGCATGGTCAGCGCCAAGCAAAATCGGTCGAGGGCCAAACATAGATAGCTATAGCATAGCATACAGAGGAAAGTTTTGCGCTTGACCAAAGCGTTTTTTTTCCGCATTCTACGGGTGCTATGGCCCCTGAATCCCAAGACAAGAAATCCCTCTTTGCCGCGCTCGATGAAGAGATGATGGCATATTGGAAAAAGAATAAGATTTTCGAGCGTTCGATCGAAGAGCGCCCAGAAAACAAGACCTTTGTTTTTTATGATGGGCCGCCGTTTGCAACAGGCCTGCCTCATTATGGTCACTTGCTCCAATCCGCAATCAAGGACGCGGTTCCGCGTTATTGGACCATGCGCGGGTATCGTGTGCCTCGCGTGTGGGGATGGGATTGTCATGGTTTGCCTGTCGAAAATATTATTGAAAAAGAATTAAAGCTCGGATCCAGAAAAGAGATCGAGCATTTTTGCGTGGATAAATTCAACGCTGCCTGTCGTAGCGCCGTGGGCATGTATGAATCTGAATGGGGCCGTTACATCAATCGTTTAGGTCGATGGGTGGATTTTGAGAATTCCTACAAGACCATGGACAGCACGTACATGGAATCGGTCTGGTGGGTGTTTAGCGAACTCTTCAAAAAGGAATTGATCTACAAAGGACGTCGCGTATCTCTGTATTGTCCGCGTTGTTCGACCTCGCTTTCCAATTTTGAGATTGCCATGGGAAATTCGTACGTGGACAAAGAAGATCCGGCCGTGTTCATCAAGTTCCCCGTGATCGGAAAAGAAAAAACTTTTTTCTTGGCTTGGACCACAACGCCATGGACGCTTCCGGCAAACACGGGCTTGTCTGTTCATCCTGATTTGGATTATGTGGGCATCAAAAACGACGCAGGAGAAACAGTGATCGTTGCCAAAGCGCGTCGAGAAGGAATGGAAGGAGAAGAGGTGGCTGCATGGAAAGGAAAAGAACTGGAAGGCATGCATTACGAGCCACTATACGAATTCATCAAAGGAGAAGGGGATGGATTCCGCGTGGTGCTTGGCAAACACGTCACAGCTGAAGATGGAACCGGCATTGTGCATACAGCGCCTGGTTTTGGTGAAGAGGATTTAGCCATGGGCTTGGAACATAAACTGCCTATCATCGACACGGTAGATGAAGAAGGAAAAATGCTTCCCGAGTGTGGTCCCTTTGCCGGCCTTTCTATCCATGACGCGAACCGCCCAATCCTCGATGATCTAAAAACGCGCGGGTTGTTGTATCGCGAAGAAAAAATAACGCACAGTGTCCCTGTGTGCTGGCGTTGTAATACATTATTGCTCTACAAGGCTCAGCCAGCGTGGTTTGTGGATGTGACAGCCCTGAAGCCGAAAATGTTAAAAACCGCAGAAAAAATCAACTGGCATCCAGAACATCTCAAAGAAGGGCGCTTTGGCAAAGGATTGCTCACTGCACCAGACTGGAATATCTCACGAACGCGCTATTGGGGCGCGCCATTGCCTGTGTGGGAATGCGAGTGCGGAGAGCGTACGGTCATCGGTTCCATCGCAGAATTAAAGAAAGCGGCCACGCCAGAAAGTTTGCCAAAAGAAGTTGATCTGCATCGTCCAGCGATTGATCAGGTGGTTATTCCGTGTGCGTGTGGCAAAGAACAGCATCGCATTCCAGAGGTGTTTGATTGCTGGTTTGAATCTGGTTCTATGCCTGTGGCAAGTCGTCACTATCCATTTGAGAATAAAAAAACATTTGAAGAGGGATTCCCAGCAGATTTCATTGGCGAAGCCCAAGATCAAACGCGTGGCTGGTTTTATACGCTCCATGTCCTTGCGACCGCGCTCTTCAATAAGCCAGCTGCAAAAAATGTGATCGTCACGGGCATGATTTTGGCAGAGGATGGGAAAAAGATGTCCAAAAAACTCAAGAACTATCCAGATCCATGGAAAGTGCTGGAACAATATGGAGGAGATGCACTTCGTTATTATCTTTTCACGTCTCCTGTGATCGACGCAGACTCACTCAACTTTTCCGAGCGTGATCTTCAAACCGTGATGCGTGGATTCTTGAATATTTTGTTGAACGTCAAAACGTTTTTCACAACCTATGCCGGTGAAGGTGTGCGCGTCTCAAAGCCATCCAGCGCCCATCTCCTAGATCGTTGGATGCGTGCGCGCATGGCGCAGACCCTCAAAGGCGTGACGCAAAACATGGAAACGTATGAATTGGCCCGCGCAGCTCGTCCATTGCGTGATTTGGTTGATGATCTTTCTACGTGGTGGTTGCGTCGTTCGCGCGATCGTTTGAAGTCAGACAATGAATATGAACGCATGGATGCGCTCAAAACCTTGCGAGAAATGTTGGAAGAGTTCGCAAAAATGTCTGCGCCGTTCATCCCGTTTCTGGCAGAAAAAATCTACTTAGATATTGGCGGACAAAAAGCCTCTGTCCATTTGGAAAATTGGCCATTGGCTGATGAGCGCGCCATCGACGAAAATCTGATCAAAGACATGGCATTTGTGCGAGCCGTTTGTTCGCAGGGCCATGAGGCGCGTACCAAAGAAAAGTTGAGTGTGCGCCAGGCATTGGGCGCTGTGCAAATCACATTGAAAGACGCGAAAGAAGTGGCGCGCTTACAACAGCAAAAAGATTTGTTGAGCCTGGTCCAAGATGAACTCAATGTCGAGTCCGTGGTCTTAGAAACAAAACCAGAACTAGAAACAGATTGGAGTGTGACGCTCGACACGGTCATCACGCCAGAGTTGAAGGCAAAAGGATTGCGCCGCGAGTTTTCGCGTCAGGTGATGGATCTGCGCAAAAAGTCTGGATGCGCTCCGCAAGATCGCGTTATTGTCTATTTTTGTGCAGAAAGCGAAGAGGGGAAACAGGCGATCGCTGCTGGATTAGAAGATCTGAAAAAAGATATGCGTGCCGATGTATTAGAAGAGGCAGCGCAAGCGCCGGCAGAATGGCGACAAACTATTGAGATAGATTGGGATGGAAAAAAACTCAACATCTGGATCGTGTAAAAAAAGACTCCCGTTTGGGAGTCTTTTTTATTGGTGCATCGGCTGGGGATCGAACCCAGGACCTTGGGCTTAAGAGGCCCCTGCTCTACCAGCTGAGCTACCGATGCAAGCGAGGAAAACGTGAAAACCTGTTTACACGTGTGACGAGCGCCGTATCGGTATTGCGAAGCAACCCCGATACAAGCGAGGCCAATAATAAAGAAAAAGACGCTCACTGTCAATAATTTTGGAAGAGACTTCTATCTTGCTCTGCTGTCTAAAATCGGCTATGCTCGCCCCGCCTGCACCCCTAGCTCAGCTGGATAGAGCGCTTCCCTCCGAAGGAAGAGGTCAGACGTTCGAACCGTCTGGGGTGCACCAGATAAGAGATCCCTTAAACAGGGATTTTTTGTTTGAGAAAGGAGTATGAATAAAAAAGACCCCGCCTTTCGCAAGAGGCGGGGTTGTAGAAAAAAGAAAAGAGCGTTAGGGCTTGTCTCCGCTAAGATCTGCAACAGCACGAAGCTTGTTGGAGCGAAGATAGGCGCGCTGAAGGTGGATGTTGGCGAGGTTGTGCTCGCTCGCCTCGTAGTATTTCCGGCTCCGCAAGACAGACGCGAGATAGCGATGAGCTGCGCGACTTTCCGGTGCGCCCGGATATTCGCGCACAGCTCCTTGCCACGCGTTCTCCTTTAGTCGATCCCAAGTCTGCTCATCAACAGAAAGTCCTCGCCGTTGACGAACATCAATGGCAAACCGCCTCTCCTTGGCAAACCTGTTGACAAAGCTTCGGCGCAATCGGTCACCCGTGTGAAGCATGGCCCAACAGAGGTTGAGCGGATCTTTGTGCGCGTAAGCGCCGTTTTCATCCGTCACCCATTCGCCTGTGCTGATCTGCATGGGCCCAAGGCAGCCACCGTAGTCGCCCGTGGCTTTTTCCATGGTGGATGTTCCACACGATCCCTGGAGAGTATCCAGATTCCAATGGTGTTCTTGAGCCATCACGAGCAGAGCATCAAGGTGTTCGCAGTGACGGCCTCGCTTGCAACGAATCTCAAGTTGTTCGTGGGCATTACATTTGCCTGCGCGTCCTCCAGACCCGCCCATAGAGCCAAAGGTCTCTCGAATCCAGACCCCGAACAGAATGCCAGCCGGAACCTTGGTTTTTTCGCTGGCAAACGAAAGGATGCGGTCCGCATCCTTTGGGTCCTTGATGGGATCCATGGTCTCGCAAGGATGAAACACCAAGGATGGGTGGGAAGAAGGCGTGTCCGTCACGGACTGGAACTCGGCTTTAGGAATAGCGGACGCTCTTGCTTGCTCGCGTGTTTGGAGGATGGCCATTCCGCACAGAAGCGAAACGAGCACGAGGCAAACATGAATGGCCCAGGTTTCATGGTGATGATGCATGGTCAGGCCTCCTTTGTTGGGGGCTTGGGGTTGATTGGGAAAGGGCTGACACCCGGTCATAAAACAGGGCGATAAAAAAATATACCAGAATTCGACGATTTTGTTAAGGGCAGGACGTCTACTTCGTTGCAGAGTCGTTATCAGCTGATTGATTTCTGGACGAAATGCGGGTGAATCGCTATGCTCTCCCTATCCTATGTTGTATTCTCGTCTGTTTTCAAAGACCCTGAAGAATCCTCCTCATGAAGCGGATTCCGCAAACGCCAAATATCTGGCACAGGGCGGGTTTGTACGCCAAGAAATGGCCGGCGTTTATTCCTGGCTCCCACTTGGATTGCGCGTACTCCGCAAGGTAGAGGCGATTATTCGAGAAGAAATGAATGGCCTGGATTCACAGGAGATTTTAATGCCAGCCTTTGCATCAAAAGATGCGTGGGTCCAAACCGGTCGCTGGGATACGGTCGATATTCTCTTCAAAGTAAAAAGCCAAACCGGCAAAGAAATGGCTCTGGGCGCATCACACGAAGAAGTCGTCACCCCGCTCGTCAAAGCGTTTTTGGGTTCATACAAAGAATTGCCTATATCTGTCTTTCAAATTCAAACAAAGTATCGCGATGAGTTGCGCGCGAAAAGCGGTGTGCTTCGTGGCCGTGAGTTTGGCATGAAAGACATGTATTCGTTTCATGCGACCGACGAAGACCTTAAAGCCTATTACGCTCGCGTTCGAGAAGGATATGGCCGAGTGTTCAAACGCTGTGGATTAGATGCGCGTGTCGTAGAAGCCTCTGGTGGCATCTTCACAAAAAACCCTTCGCACGAATTTCAGGTTCTGACAGATGCGGGCGAAGACGAGATTCTCGTCTGTACCAAGTGCGAGTTTGCGCAAAATGCAGAAGTCGCAGAAAAAGTGACGGTATGTCCTGCTTGTGGCGCAGACATGGAAGTCAAAAAGGGGATTGAAGCCGGAAACATCTTTGATCTTGGAACAAAATACTCTGATGTGTTTGATGTGACGTTCTCAGCTGAAGACGGTACGCGTCAAACCGCGCTCATGGGTTGCTATGGTATTGGTACCACGCGTCTTGTTGGCACGATCGTCGAAGCCTCTCATGATGACAAAGGAATGATCTGGCCAATGTCTGTGGCCCCATTCCCAATCCACCTCATTACCCTCAAAGGCAAAACAGAAGGTGCCCGTGTCCAAGAGGTCGCCCAAGAGCTGTACGACGACTGGCAAAGCAAAGGTGTAGAAGTCTTGTGGGATGATCGAGACGATGTGTCCGCAGGCGCAAAGTTTGCAGACGCTGATCTTGTTGGCTTGCCAATTCGCCTGGTGATCTCAGAAAAGACCTTAAAAGAGGAATCTGTGGAATGGAAAGAGCGCACAGGGACAGAAGCGCGGTTGGTCAAGCTCGAAGACCTGACCGAAGAAATCCAAGAAGCAATCAAATAACGGGTAACAGGAAATCAAAAAGCCCTCGATCAACTCAAGGGCTTTTTTATTTGATCTAAACGCTAGGAGCGGAAACAGGAGGAGCTGGAGGCGCAACCGGAGGAGCAACAGGAGCTGCAACAGGTTCTGCAGCTTTTGGATGTTTGAGAGCGAGTTTGAGTCCAGCGCCTGCTTTAAACTTTGGTACAACCACTGCAGGGATTTCCATTTTCTCTGTTGGCTTTTGTGGATTCACACCCATACGAGCGGCGCGCGTCTTGGCCATGAAAGCGCCAAAACCGGCAATGTTTACTTCGCCACCACTTTGCAAGGTA
>CAYUCD010000009.1:0-13812 GCA_964443265.1 uncultured Gammaproteobacteria bacterium
GGTAAGGAGGACGCCTGGGACGACGATGATGACCTTGGCCGGGTCACCGAGAGGATGCTGCAGCGCATCCTGGACGAAGGTCCCTCGGATGAGCGCGAGACCGAAGAGAACCAACAGACTGCCCATGTGTGCTCCTTTCCTGTTTCTGTGTGGGGTGGGAACTTGTGCTACGACTTCTTTTCCGAACCGTCTTCTGGCACGCGTTCGACCTTGTACGTACCGGTCTCGGCGTCATAGTCTGTGACGAGAACTTCGATCCCCTTGGGGAGTTCGCCTTCGTAGGTCCTGCAGCGAATCCGCTTCGGGTTTCCCTCGTGGTCCCGCACGCTCGCAAGACCAGACGTGAGACTTGCGGGAGTGATGAGCTTTGCTGTCTGCCCCACCAGATCTCGGCGCGTGACGTTGTAGCTCTCGGACATGGGCATGATGCGGTTGATGAACCGCGCCAGCTGGCCCGAAAGAGCTACTGTGACAACGCCGGAGACGACAAGCGAGATGGTGAAGAACGAGGACGTGACTGACTGAAGAAGGATGTTGAGGATGAGAGACGAAGCACCGAACACGAAGAACACGATCATGATGACGATCGTGAGCGGCACACGGCCGATCCCGATCACTCCGAGGAGCTTCGCGAAGCGGAACTTGTGCGCAACAGCGTCGGGCGTGAGATCGAGCGCGTTCTTGCTTCCGTGGCCGTGATCGTGGCCTGCGTCATGGTCGTGGCCGGCATCGTGCCCGCCCACGTCATGGTCTGCATCCACGTCGTGACCCATGTCATGGTCGTGGTCTCCTCCGAAGCCCAACATGGACCCCAGAACCGCGAGACAACCGACCGCGAGACAGATGACGGGGATCAGATTCTGCCAAATCAACAATCCGTCTGGATTCATCGTGGCACCTCCTTGGCTCCTGGTTGAGTTGAACGATTTGTGAAGGGGCAAAACGCCGGAAAAACGGGCAAATCCCCTTTCTTGGCGAGGGACTTGCTTATCATGAATAGGAAAGAATGTAAAGCCCTTTACCCTGTTTTGCCAGGTTTTGAGCCCCTGTGGATAAAAATATGCTATGCTGGTTTGGACTTTTTATTTTATCCCCTTTTTTTATGTATTTTGAATGGAAAGATGAGTACGCGCTCGGCATCCAAGAAATCGATGCCCAGCACAAAACATTTGTTGGGATTTTAAACTCCTTGTACGAAGCCTCCCTCAAACCGGACAGCGCAACAGAAATTGCAGACATTGTTCAACAATTAATTGGCTATGCAGGATACCATTTCGCCACAGAGGAAAAATATTTTGATTTGTTTCAATACGAAGGAGCTGAGGAGCACAAGGCTATCCACCACAACCTTACGAAGCGCGTTTTGGAATTAAAAGATGAATTTGCGCAAAAAGGACAAGAGACGATCCCAGCGCTTTTAGACTTTGTGGAAGATTGGCTCGTGAACCATTTGAATACGTACGACAAAAAATACGCTCCGTGTTTTCACGAGCATGGATTGACGTAAGAGTTTGGACAAAAAAACCCTCCGATGATTGTCGGAGGATTTTTTTTATTCTTCGTCTTCTTCGTTTCCTTTTTTGCCGGATTTGACCGCGAGGATCAGGGGCTCTAAATCACCATCCAGAATTTGATTGATATTATGCCAGCTTTTTTTAATACGATGATCTGTGATGCGATCTTGCGGTGTGTTATAGGTCCGGATTTTTTCTGATCGATCGCCTGTGCCGATTTGTGAACGACGCTCTGCTTCGAGCGTTGCTTTCTTTTTTCCTTCTTCTGCTTCCCATACGCGCGCGCGCAAAATCGACATTCCGCGTTCGCGATTCTGTTGCTGCGATCGCTCATCCTGACAGCTTACGGCGATACCGGTTGGAATATGCGTGATACGGACAGCGGACTTAGTTGTGTTGACGGACTGCCCGCCTTTTCCTCCTGCGCAGAATGTGTCGATACGTAAATCTTTTGCATCGATTTTGACTTCTTCTTCTTCAATTTCTGGTAATACTGCAACGGTCGTTGTGGATGTGTGGATACGGCCAGCTTTTTCTGTGCTTGGCACACGCTGAACACGATGCACGCCAGATTCAAATTTGAGCCATCCGTATGCGCCAGAACCTTGAACCGTGAAGATAACTTCTTTGTATCCGCCCACATCATTGCGGGATTCGCTCACGAGTCCTGTTTTCCAATGATGACGCTCAGCAAAACGCACGTACATACGAAAAAGATCGTGCGCGAACAAAGCAGCCTCATCACCACCTGCACCTGCGCGAATTTCGACAATGACGTTGTTTTGATCATGCGGATCTGGAGGAACAAGCGCAATTTCAAACGCTTCTGTGGCTTGTGCGAGCTCTGCCCCTAATCGCGCCACCTCTGACTCCCCCATCATGCGCAACTCCTCGTCTTCTGATTTTGCGGCGCCTTTTGCTTCTTCCATGGCCTGAGACAAAGAAAGAAAATGGCTTGCTTCTTCGGCCAAATCTTTGGCGTGCGTATAATTGAGCGAAGCTTCTTTTAATTTTTTTGGATGCTCTAAGACGTCCGGAGAGGCCATTCTGGCTTCTGCGGTCTGGAGATCTTCTTTGGCTTTTTTTGCTTGTTCAATCAGGGAGGACATAGATGCTTGGTTATTTTTCAATCAAAAAACCGGGGCTGGGTGGATTATATACCATAATCCAACCGTTGCCGCCGGTTTTTGTATCTAAGCGATGGATTCGTCCAAATGCGTTGGCTGTTTGGCTGCTTTTTTGGCGGCCTTTTGCGCAGCGCGTTTGACGGTTTTTGCTTTCTTTCCGCCCATGCCAGCCTTGTCTTCCTTGGCTTTGGCTTTTTCCGCAAACTTCTCAATACGACGAGATGTATCAATTAATTTTTGTTTGCCTGTATAAAATGGGTGGCACTTGGAACACAATTCCACGTGAATTTCTTTCACGGTGGATCCGACTTGCATGGTGTTGCCACAGGCGCACACGATCTTGGCGTCTGTAAAATAGGCTGGGTGGATATCGGCTTTCATACGTTTATGTGCAAGGAGAGTAGCAAAAAGCTTGAAAAATGGCAAGGCTCTGGGCTAGAAGGTGACCTTTTTCACCACCCACCAATAGGCCCGCATGAGGGGGTTTCCGATGTAGGTCAAGACCGGGTTTTTGACAGAATCGCCTTGAAATTCAATAGCCCCGACTGCGAAACGAAGGAGCGCACGATCCCCTTTTGTTCTTGTGGATTGGATGTGTTTTCGACGCTCTTTTATCCAGGCACGGAGCTCTGGATTTTTGAAATCAAGATAGGCCCGCTTTTTCTCTTCCCACCATCCTCCACGCCAAGCAAAAAGACAAAGCGCAACTTCCATCACAAATGCCATAGGGAGGATGAGGAGGAGCGTCCACCAAGAATAATAACTTAATAATAGCACCCAGCGATTGCGTTCAATCAAATAATTTTTCTTGACCTGCGTTTTTTCCGCTTCGTAATGATGGTAGACGATGGATGCTGGCTCTACGACAACGTCGTATCCATGCGCACGCGCAGCGAGGCTCGCGTCTGTGTCTTCGTGATAGAGGAAAAACTTTTCATCAAACAATCCGCACGCTTTTATCGCAGACACTCGGCCCAGCATTCCGGCTCCAGAGGCGTAGCCAATAGCAAGTTTTGGATTGCGAACGCGTTCTTTTTGGAAAAAAACTTCTGCTTGTTCGCGCGTCCATTCATATCCATTTGAATAACCGAAACCAAGAAATTGATACGCGTTGCCAATGGAATTGACGTGCGTTTTATCTCCCAAAAGAAGAAATGATTGGACGTAGGCGATCGATGGATCCGCCTCGGCTCGTTCAACCGCAGCTGTGATGGCATGCGGGTGCGCCTCTGCATCTGCGTTTAATAAAAAAATGTAATCGCATCCGAGTTCAACCGCTTTTTCATAGCCGTGATTATTATTTCCTGCAAAGCCCACCACTTCGTTTGTTTGAAGATACGTGACGTGTGGCAAAGATGTTCCTACTTTTGGCATCCACTCAGATTCAAACCAAGATTTTACTTGTTCGCCGGATGGGGATTTGGATTCAACACAAATAAGTTCGAGCGAATCTTTCGGATAATCGAGTTCTTGAATCGACGCTAAAACACGTGGCAATTCTTCACGCCACTTTGGTGTTGCAAATGTTAAGAGAATAATGCCGACTTTTGGTTTCATACGCGATTTCGCAAGCGCACATGCGGCAATCCAAGATCATGAAGGTGTTTGCGGCGACGGATCAGATACGGAATATGTGTGAGGATACGAGCCCATGCGCGAATAAATGCGATGGGAGAACCGAGGACAAAGAGTGCCCCAGAACGCTTCACTTCTTGGATAGCTGTGTAAAACACATCTCGAAAACCTAAACGCCAAGAAAAATGGTAGGCGTACAAAGCCCATTGATTTTGATAGGTTTGCAAACGAATTTTGATGGGGCGCTTGCGTTCATCTTTGATCCGTTGCCACGCGCCTTGCGCTGGACGAATGGTGCGCTCGTGATAGGCGCGCGTTTTTGGTTCGCAATACGAGGCATATCCGCGACGCTCCAAACGAATCGCAAGATCCACGTCTTCTTTGTACATGAAAAAAGCTGGATCAAATGGCAATTTATCTGAGGCAGATGTTTCGATGGCTTCGGTTTTGAAGAGCGCGGCTGCACACGATACGCCGAAAACTTTGTGTGCGTGATCAAGCGATGTTTTGATCTGCTCTCTCGGTACACCGGCAAAGCGATCTCCCACAGATCCTAATGCGCGATATTCCAATCCTGCGCTGTCGATGATTGTTGCTTGTGTTTTAGGATCTTGTATTTCGTTTTTATCCCAGCGCATCACAAGACCGGTTGCCGCTCCGCAAGAAGGGTCCGACTCAAATACGGCCATGAGGCGCTCGAGATAGTCTGCATCCAGTAACACGTCATCGTTTACGAGAAACGCGTAGGGCGCATCATGACGAGAAAATAATTGATTATGCGCGGCAAATCCCCCGTTCTCTTCGCTGGCCGTAAACTCGTAGAGCACGCCGCTTTCTTTTAGAATCGCTTCGATGCGCGCAGCTTCTTCTGGGTCCACGGAATTATCCTGCACAAACAATTTCCAATCATTCCATGTTTGTTGCTTGATGGACTCTAACCACATTTTTAATCGACCGCTGCTTTTATAGAGCAGAAGCTGAATCGCGATGGTTGGCGTTTCAGACATAGGATTTTTTAGAATGGAAGAGGGAGCGAAAAACATCCGCAAGAAAACAGGCGAACAAAGCAAAAGGACGAACCACGCAGAGAATCGTTGCCTGCCACCATGGATGCCATTTTACAAAATACTGAATCATGGAACGCGTAAACCAACGCTGAGCCGTGAAACGTGATTTTTGTTCAAAACTTTTTCCTGCTGCGTCCACAGATTTAATAGACGGAACGTACATCACCTTCCATCCATAAATTTCTACTTGTTTGCAATAGTCGACTTCTTCAAACCAAAGAAAATAGCGTTGATCTAAGCGACCGACTTGTTCGATGGCTTTTCCTTGAATAGCAAAATAAGAACCGCGCACAGACTCGACCTCCTGTTCTTGTTCACTATCAAAATCGGTTTGAAGATAATGATTCAAAAGCGAAGGAAATAGTTTTGCGACTTTCAGCTCAATGCAGAGCTGAGACCAGATATCTGGAAAACGACGGACAGAACGCAAGATTGTTCCATCTTCTTTGACGAGTTTTGCGCCAACAACCGCGACATCTGGATGTGCATCTAAATACGCCACGGTTTTTGCCAGCGCGTCTTTTTGTACGCGCATGTCTGGATTCAATAAAAGACAGTGGCGTGCATTGGCCTTTTCCATGCCTTTTTCGTTTCCTCCGGCAAAACCTAGGTTTTTATTACTTGCGATGATGCAGACCTCTGGAAAGCGTTCTTTTACTGCCTCAACCGACCCGTCAGACGAGGCATTATCGATCACGATGAGCTCAGCCGTGATTGATCCGACGCTTTGAAATAATGCCTCAATATTAGCCAAAAGCCTGTCTCGAACGTTCCAATTGACGATCAGGACCGCTAAATCTGCCACCTCTTGGTGTTCTTGAGGAAGCCATCGTACGTTTGGCGTAGGATTGCTTGGATCTGCTGGTAGAAGCGACATTGTGGATATCTGCCATCTTTGATAAGGTGGCGGTGTACTAAGGGCGTATCTAAGCCAAAAAAGAGCGCTTCGTCAACCCTTTCATTCTACTCTTATGAAACTTCTCGTGACAGGTGGGGCTGGATTTATTGGATGCAACTTTATTCGGCTTTGGCTGAAAAACCATCCACGCGATCAAATTGTGAATCTGGATGCCCTGACTTATGCTGGAAATATCAAAAATCTGGAGGATTTGCCAGCTAGCCGACATACCTTTATCAAAGGTAATATTTGCGATGCAGACGCGGTGCATAAAGCCATGGAACATGTGGATACCGTGGTTCATTTTGCGGCAGAGTCGCATGTAGACCGCTCGATCCAGAATAGCCGCGTGTTCATGATGACGAATGTCATTGGCACGCATACGCTTTTAGAAGAAATGCGTAGACGCGGAAGCCAGATCAAACGGTTCCATCATATTTCCACAGATGAGGTGTTTGGAAGCTTGGGATTGAAGGAGGAACGCCGTTTTACCGAAGAAAGCCCGTATGATCCTCGAAGCCCCTACTCTGCTTCAAAAGCTGGGTCTGACCATCTCTGCCGTTCGTATTTTTATACGCATGGGCTACCGATCACCATTAGCAATTGCTCGAATAACTACGGGCCTTATCAAATGCCAGAAAAGTTCATTCCGACCATGATTTTGAGTGCGCGCAAGAATCAATCCCTTCCTGTGTATGGGGATGGCAAAAATGTGCGCGACTGGATTCATGTGGATGATCATTGTCGAGGCGTTGAAGCGGTTTTGACCAAAGGCGAACCCGGTGAAACATATTGCTTTGGCGGGCAATCTGAACAAGCAAATATCATTGTGGCGAAGATGATTTTGGATTTGATGGGCAAACCACTCTCACTTTTGACGTTTGTGGAAGATCGCAAAGGCCATGATCGACGTTATGCGGTGGATGCGAGCCGAGCAAAGCGACGTTTGGGTTGGAAACCTCAATATACCTTTGAAAAGGGCTTAAAAGAGACGGTTGAGTGGTATCTTGCTCATGAGGCTTGGTGGAAGCCTTTGCTTAAAAAAATCTAGACCTCTAGAAAGATGACAAAAACCGTCTTTTTTGATAAGACGGACGGGTTATTATGAAAATTCTTATTTTTGGAAAAGGGTACCTCGGATCCCGCATGGCAGAGGCTTGGCCAGACGCGGTTCTTTCGGATGTTCGTATTGAAGACAAGGCAGCGGTTTTGCGCGCGCTTGATGAGTACAAGCCTGATTCGGTTGTGAATGCGGCTGGCAAAACAGGTAAGCCAAATGTGGACTGGTGCGAGACCCATCAAGTAGAAACCTATCGCTCAAACGTGATCGGGCCTTTGGTTTTGGCCGAGGCGTGTGCTGAGCGCGGGGTTCATCTGATTCATCTGGCTTCTGGGTGTATTTTTTACGGACCTTCCCCTGACCCACGCGGATGGCGAGAAGAAGACTATGCTAATCCAGAAGGATTTTATTCTCGCTCAAAATATTCAGCAGATTTGATTTTGTCTCGCATGCCAGACGTGGCTATTGCTCGTTTGCGCATGCCGATTGATTCGATGCCTGGTCCACGCAATTTGATTGATAAGATTTCCGCGTATCCAAAAGTCATTGATGTGGAGAATAGCGTCACGATTGTGGATGACCTTTTGGTCGCCCTGTATCAAATGGCAGAAAAGCGTGCGACAGGCGTGTTTCACACAGTAAATCCTGGCACGATTCGTCATCGAGAGATTCTGGATTTATATCGCCAATACGTGAATCCACAACACACCTGCGAATGGATCACAGAGCAAGAACTTGTTGAACGCGGGCTCGTTTCTCGCAAACGTTCAACCTGCATTTTGCAGTCCCATCGCTTGGAAGAAATCGGCATTCAGATGCGACCAGTTCATGAGGCGATCCGCGATGTGATGATTGCGTATGGCGCTCATGTCCGAGCCACATCCCTTCTTGCCCCTAACTTTGCCTCCCCTGACTTGGAAGCTGGTGCCAAGGCGTTTTTTTTTGGACAGCAGGAACAACCAGCCCAACCCTTTCATTTTCTTCGTTCTAAAAAACGACAGATGAAAGGCGTGATCTTGGCTGGAGGTCGCGGAACACGTCTCGCTCCCCTGACCCATGTCACAAACAAACATTTGCTTCCTATTTTGAACAAGCAAATGATTCTTTATCCTCTTCAGACCCTTCTCGATGCGGGCATTCAGGACATCATGATCGTGACTGGACCAGAGTTTGCCGGCCAGTTCGTGAACTTGCTTGGATCTGGAACGAGCCGAAATTGCCACCTCACCTATCGCATTCAGGATGAATCTGGTGGAATTGCTCATGCGCTTAGCCTGGCTGAGGATTTTGTGGATAATCAAAACTGCGTGGCTATTTTGGGTGACAACATCTTTGATGAAAACGTTGGCTCAGCACTTCAGTCCTTTCAGGAAGGCGCTATGACGTTTTATAAGTTTGTGGAAGATCCAGGACGCTTTGGCGTTGTAGAAATAGATGCAGCTGGCCACGTGGTCTCTTTAGAAGAAAAGCCGCGACAGCCAAAATCTAATCTCGCTCAAGTTGGGCTGTATGTGTATGAACCAAGTGTGTTTGAGGTCATTCGCTCGCTCAAACCATCGCAACGAGGCGAATTAGAGATTGTGGATGTGAATAACCACTATCTGCGCCAAGGGAAGCTGGTCGCGAAGCCTATCCAAGGCTTTTGGTCTGATGCTGGGACATTCCCAAGCTTGAAACGCGCAACAGAATATTTTGCCAAAAAAGAAGGCATCGAATAAACAAAAAAATCCCTCCGGCGAAACGGGGGGATTTTTTTATTCTCTAATTCAGTTTCATGATCAGATACGTGAGGTAGGTTGCAAAACAAACCCAACCCGCGTACGGCAGAAGCAGGAGTGATGCGATACGAGAAATAGGCCACGTGAGTTTCATCAGGACAATGACCGAGAGACCGAGCAATCCAGCTTCAATGACCGCGAGGGTGAGAAAATGCCATTGAAAAAAGATGGCGCTCCAAAGTATATTAAGAATCGCGTTCACCACAAAAGCTAGCGTGATCCATTTTAGTGGCGCGCTCTTTCTTGCTCGCGACCATACAAGCAAGGCAGAAACCATGGTCAGGATGAAGATGATCGTCCACACCGTGCCAATAACACTCCCTGGAGGCGTCCAGGACGGCTTCGTGAGCTGCGCATACCATGCGCCCGTATCTGTAAACAAAGAGCCTAGGACCGCGGTGGCAATCGTTCCGCACGGAATGAGAATGTACGAGTATTTTGAAGACATAGATTAAAAGGTTATTTGTGCGCGGAGCTGTTTCCATCCTTTTTCTTTTCCTGCGTATGCGTGCGAGATAGCGAGTAAGAGTGGGACTTTTACGGTACGCATGAATTTTGCGCGGTCTGGAGACATGGATGCTGATTCTGCGAGATTATCTGTGATGTCCGCGATCTTGATGGCCCACGCTTCTTTATCCTGCGCTTTGACGAGGCGTGCCATCATCACCACCCAACGACCATCACTACTTTTTATTGTACGGTCATGACTGCACAGATCCACCAGCTCGACGATGCGCGGAGAAAATCCTTCTTTACGTAGTTCCTTGAGAGACACATCTCCATCTTCCACCACGTCATGCAAAAGCCCGGCTAAAACAACTTCCTCTTTTTGTTTTTCTTGTCGCAGACGCTCCGCCACGCGAAACGAATGCTTAAAACTCGGTTCATCTGGGATTCCTTTTCGGTGCCCCTTTATTCGCTCCTTCACAAGCGTTTCTGCCTTTTCCCACAGAGGATGCATATGTGCACAGCGTACGGGATTTTCTTTTTCATGACAAAGGGCGCACATGGGCGCCCCTTAACCTATCTCTTATTAATCCAACCAACAGAACGCGTGGCCTAAGGCCGCCACTGCCAATGCTGAACTTATCCAGATCACGTCATGATTCCAGAGCCCTACCGTGAACACCACGATTCCAAAGAGCGTGAGGGCAAAACAAATAGGCTCTGCCAGCTCCAAGAATCTGCGTTCCCACCAGGTGGCTTTTTTCCCCTGATGAAATTGCTCCATGCGTTGCGCTGCCCATCCCATTGGTTTTTTTGGCATGACCGCTACTTTTTGTTTTTTCGTAGGCATATGATTTTATAATCCTCGTTCAAGGTACAAAGATTGAAATGCTTCTTTTAATATTCCTGCTTGCGTTTTTGCTTCTTCTCCCTTTTTTGCTTTTGCTAATCCGTAGAGACGATCGAGATTTTTGCGCACCTCTGGAACACGTGCATCATCTGTAGATTCTTCTACGGTATGCAGGCGATTATCAACATCTTCATACGCCCGGATCACCGCTTGAAAATTTCCTTTTTCTGCAGCACTGATAAAAAATTCCATTCCCTCTTTTAAATCAACGAGGGCAAATTTGAGTGGGGAAAAATTGTTACGACGCAACAGCTCTAAAAAGATCGGCCGTATCCCTAATAGTATTTTATGCGCTTTTGCCGTATCTCCTTTATAAATTCCATCGCGCGCCTGCTGAATCAATATTCCTGCTGTTTTGATATCTGCATTCATTTTTACATCTGTTCTCATCATCCAAGGACGAAAATCGCCGTATCGCCCAGAGAAACTCGCATACCCATCTACAAACTGACTGTAATTTAATACAGACGCCTCGCGGTCCCCTAGATTGGTTGCGTAGAGCGTCTGCTTGTATAACCGATTCGCTGTATTGAAATCCGAAATAAAAAACTGACTCGTGGCCCACATGCTTCCATAGGCGATTCCCACACCCAGCGCGAGCCAAATAATGATCAGCGGAATCCACCGATACCATGCGACTTTTCGTTTTCGTTCGTATGTAGAAATATTCAGCGCCTTATACAGCGCGCAGTAGCCAAACAACGCTTGAATGAGCAACAAAGCCCCTATGACATATAAAATCCATGACCAGATTCCTCCTATCCAAAAAAAAGCAGCAAGAATTGAACATTCCGCTAAAAATGCGCGAACCCATCGGTCCAAGGGGCCGACGTTTGGTTCAAAAAGAACGCGAAGCTTTTTCATGAACGAATTTTAAAAAACGGGCTCGAGTCCTCCTCTCGAAGAACAAGCGGATTATAGCATGTGACCGAAACCGAAACAATGAATGATTAACTGTGGAGTAATTTATTTTCCGCAAGCTTCTCCGCCTCTATCCAGGCCACGCCCTGAGCTGTTACGATTTCATTTGCCGTTTTTGCCAGGATCGCCTTCCACTTGTCCGCCGCTATTTTTAACGTCACATTCTCCTGCCTTAGCGCTTGATTTTCAACTTGTAGCGCTTCCTCCGCCACTTGGGGGATCTGTTCAATATATGACATAGAATTTCTTAAAAGGTGTAAGCGCATAAGATCATAACACGTTTACCTTTCCATCTTCGAATCCAAGTCCCTCCGCGTGCAAAACAAAACACCCGTATGAACGGATGTTTTGTTTTGGCTCCGGGACCTGGATTCGAACCAAGATACGCAGCTCCAGAGGCTGCAGTCCTACCATTAGACGATCCCGGAATACATTGTTTTCGCGGTCAGAGAATACCTAAAATTAGCCCAAAGGTCAAGCCGTAAAAATAAGTTTTTCTTTTAGATGCTCTAATCTTTTCTTTCAAAATCCCCCGATGCATCGGGGGATTTTTATTTATTACGTTCCTATTTCTTTTCTACTGGAAGCGGCTTAACTGTCTTTGACGTATCTACGTTCGCTGCTGGTGCGCGTCCGTCGCAAATTTCTCGCATAACTTTTAAAGACTTCTCCATTTCCTGCACGCGGTTGATCATACGCACATATTCGTTTCGTGTAAGTGCATCGCGTTCTGTTGTTTTCGCTTCTACAGCTGTGTAAGCGACTGCTCCTGTTAAAACGAGAGATAGCCCCGTGATCACAACAGCTGTCCAGATATTTGAAACACCGCGCGCCGCATGCAAAATGTGATGATGCATGGGATGAGACACGGCACCTACATACCGCACGCAACAGCGCGTTGGCTTGCAATGACTATGTCCACACAAAGCTGGTTGGGGTGTAGAACCTCCCCCAATGCGCTTCTTCGAACTGTGCTTCTTGTGTTTGGCCTCCATACGTAAGGAACTAAAGAGTGTAAAAGTTATCAACGCAAGCAAGTATACCACAAGAAAAAGATGTCAACAAAACCCCCCGATCGCTCGAGGGGTTTTATGTGGTGCACGCACCAGGATTCGAACCTGGGACCTTTACAATGTCAATGTAACGCTCTAACCAACTGAGCTATGCGTGCGTTCTTTAAGCGCGGAGATCGTAACGAAAAAGATTCATTCCGTCAATAAAAAACCCCGACTTTCAAAAAAGACGGGGCAGAAGAAAGGGCGCAGCTAGCGTCCAAGGAACTGAACAAGAAGCTCCTGAATCGGGCGGATGCCCGGCTTGCGGATGAACTTAATCGGACCGCTTTCATCCAACAACTCAGACAAGGTCCGATCATTGCTGTGAAGCGCCAGTCGCGCAATTCGGGGGTCTCTTTCCAGCGAACGCAGAAGGTCCAACCCATCCGCACGCTGCTTCAGGGTATCGTCACTGATCACAAGCACCTGCACCTGCTCTCCTGCGCAAAATGCGGACCTCACTAACTCTTCCGCATTTTCTCCCTGCAACAGTCGAACAGATCCTCTTAACCCATATCGCTCTACGAAGAAGTCCACCTGCTCCTGGATGATTCTGTGCGCATACGCATCTCCACTCACGTGAATGATGCACCGGTTGTTGGACATCGTGTCTCCTCCTCATGGAACACCTTCGTCCTAAACTTTGGAGTATGCGTACGGATCGCCTGGCTGTCAACGCGCAAAGCGTGGCTTCTGCAAGAAGGCTTGGATCTGGCCTCGCAACATATGCAGCTCGGATTTTGCGATGGCGAAAGCTCCGATCCTCTGCGCTGTCTCGATGTACGAGATATCCGTCAAGAATCTATCAGACAAGAGCGTGTAGGTAACGTTCTCCTTCTGATCCTTGAGATGCCCCCACTTGAGCTCAGGGATGAGCTCGTGACCATCAAGTCCCGGAATGGCATCAGCAGCGATCACCAACAGCCGAAACGGTCGCTTCCGCTTGATCAGTCCTTTTGCGATTTGCAACGCGCGATACGCATGCGGAGCCGGCAAGAACCATGCTGCGGCGTCTTCCCAGCACCCTCCGGACACAGATCTCATGATTTCCGTGTCCACGGTCGTACGCATCACGGCTCGGTTTCCTGCGTTTCCATCTACGTACATAACGTACGTTCGAACATGTTCTCTTGTTCCAGCTTTCATGAGTGGCTCCTCCTCCTTTGTTTTCAACGAGCGAATGTCGCACTATAGGGCTCTTTTTCCTTCTTCGTCAACAATAAAATCCCCTTTTGGGGGATTCAATCCTTGAATACAGGAGAGTGACCGCAAGAAAGAAATCTTGTCTTGAATAACGTTTGCGTATCTGGTGAACCTTCGAGGGTTCCACCAGACCGTTCAAACATTGGTTTTTGGCTTGCGCCAAAACATCGACCTTAGGTTTATGCCAATAAAATTGGCGTTACTCCCTAGAAAGGAGGTGATCCATCCACAGCTTCCGCTACGGATGCCTTGTTACG